>NZ_JADBJH010000016.1:0-41415 GCF_014892335.1 Campylobacter sp. 7477a | reverse complement strand
ACGGATTATAACTATGATATTTTTGATCTCTTCGCTTTGTCTCATTACATCTCTTGACTTTTGTGAGATAGCATTCATAGACGAACTCATCTCCTCGATAGCTGCAGCACTTTCTTGAAGTGAGTTTGACTGCTCGTTAGCACCGCTAGTTAGTTGCTCCATGTATGTGGCTAAATTTTTAGCTTTTTCTTCTAAAAGTTGAGCCTGAGCAAAGCTATTTTTTAGCATATTTGAAATTTCTTCGCCAAGAGCGTTTATGCCAATCGCCATTTTGCCGTTATCGTCTATTCTTGTAGTGAAATTTTGTGCTTTGAAATTTTCGAGAAGTTTGATGATATCCGTGCTATTTGCCGCGATATTTTCTTTTAGAGTTTCTTGAAGCTCTTTAAATGTATTTTTTAGCTGATTTAGCGCAGGATTTAGAGTATTTGCCTCAAGACTTGCTTTAAAATCACCCTCTTTTATACGATGAACAAATTTTTCAGCATCTTGGATAAATTCATTTTCCGCCACCTTAGCTTCTTTGATAAGCTTCATGTTTTCATTTATCATGTCAGCCATTTCGCCAAGCTCGTTTTTAGCGTTTATATCGATACTTTTATTTGAAAAGCTTTTGTTGTTAAGATAGTCGAAAAATCCACTCAATCCATCTTTTATCGCTTCAAGCGGTCTAAGTTTTAGTTTTAAGATGTATGACATAACACCACCAACAATTATCATAAAGATAAGAGATAAAACGATTTGCTCGATCAAAAGCTTGTTTGCATTATCACTATAAACAGAAGATGGAACTACCGAGCAAACATGCCAGTCAAGCATATCCTCTTTTAGACAAACAGCGACTTTATCTTCGCCATTTTCACTAAATTTATATGTCTTTAACCCACTAAGTAAAGCCTCGTTGCTCTCGTTGAAAAAGTCTTGAAAAGCTTTGTTAAGCTCTGATTTTTTCATTAGCTCTTCTTGGTTTGGAGTGATAACAGACTGTGAATGCTTATCGATACCTAGTATATACTCGCCTTCATGTTTTTTCATACCCAAGATATCGGCACTAAGATCATTTAGGCTGATGTTTCCAGACACAACTCCAACTATCTTACCGCCTATAACTACAGGTGAAGTTAGAGATGATACCATCGTTCCGCCCGTAGCAGCTATCCTGGCATCGGTTATAACACCCTTGCCTTCTTTTAGAGTGTCTTCATACCAGTTACGTTTTCTTGGATCAAAACCGTCGCTTGGCCATTGATGAACACCGTTTGAACGTATCATCCTGCCGTTGTCATAGCCAACGTAAAGCAAAGATAAGTCGGCAACTTTTGCACTCGTTTTTAGTGCGTCTATTATGCTCTCCTCACTTGGAGACTCTTGCTCAATGTATCTTTTTATCTCATTTGGCGCTTTGTATTTAGCCTCCACATAGTTTTTCATGAATTTTACGGCGCTTTGAAGCGTAGCATACTGTGAAGCCGATATAAGCGTATAGGCCTCCCTCTTGACGACGCTAAAATTCGTAAAGGAAAAGGCACTTAAACATATAGCCAAACAAACCGAAAGTAACACCACAACACTGCTTACTAGTTTAAAACGCATGTTATAACCTTAAAAAATAAAATTAAAATTTTAGTATTCTACTATTATTGTTATTAATTTATAGTTAAGAAATATTTGTTTTTTGTTAAAATTATTTCACAAAAAACACTTGCGCCAAGCTCTTATCTTCAAACGGCATAACATTTAAAATTTCATCGCCTATTTTTACTTCATACAGCTTATCTTTAGGCGCTTTTGTATATGCAAGAGCCAGTCTAGCGGCAAATTCTTTATCGTCGTTATCGGCATTTATGCTTAAAAAGCTCCTTGCTCCTACGATGTCATCTTTCTCGTTAAATTCTATAGCGTTAAATTTATCGTTCGGGTTTTCTTCAAGAGCGTTATTATCTGCCTCATCTCGCCCGATTATAAGTTTTGCTCCGTTTTTAAGACGTAGATGTCGTCCTAATTTTAGCCAAGTAACATCTATCTTACGCATATCTTTATCAAATTTTAGATAGTCTCTTATCTTCACGGCAAAACTATCTATCGTAAGTAAACATCCGCCTCCCGGCGTAGCGTAGTCTTCTATGCCCCATTGCCTGGCAAGAGCAAGCTGCGGTTTTCTATCTCGTCCACTTATGTCAAGCAGTTTCTCACGGTCTATCCAGCCTTCGCGCTCCGGTTTTGTTGGCGCTAAAAGCTTTGCACACATTGGACGCACAACCAGATCGTCGGCATCATTTGCAAGTTTTCTAACCTGCGATAAAGCCTCTCTTCTTTGACTCATAGGACGCTGTCCTAAAACCTCACCCGAGATGATAAAATCCGCATTTTCGCTTTTAAGCATATTTAAGGCTACGTAAAACATATATCCATGACAGTCTATACAGGGGTTAAATTGCTTTCCGTAGCCGTATTTTGGACTAAAAAGCACATCACGTAGGTATTCGTTTCTAATATCAACCACCTTAAAATCCGCCCCAACAAGTCTTGCTCTACGATCTAAGACGCTAAATTTATCAGAGTCTGGTCCAAAGCCCGTATCAAAATGAAGCGCCGTTACTTTTACGCCTTGATCTGTTATAAGTTTTATAGCAAGCATGCTGTCAAGTCCGCCGCTAAATAATGCTAATGCCTTCATATTTTCCTTTTTAAATTTTGTATTATTAAAGCTATTTTTTGTAAATTTTCAAATTTGTTTTCATCTGCGGAATTTTTTATCTCGCGCTGTAAATTTTCATAAAATTTGATCTTTAGTTTATTGATCGCATCTATTAGTCCGATCTGATTTGTTATAGGCATGGCACTTTCGTCAAGCTCTATCTCGCGGATTAAGACCTCATCATCTCTTTTAAGTACCGCTTCAAACGCCTCTTTGTGATGCATGAAAAATTTAGCATCTATCGCGTCAAGCACTATCTGCTCGAAATTTGCATTTTCAAGCATGCTTTTTAATATAGAAATTTCTAAAATATCCTTATGTTTTCTTTGCGTTTGTGCTACATTTTGACGCGAAATTTGCTTATTTTGCGGCAAGATAGGCATTGTGCGTATGCCTCCTAAATTTAATGCCGTAACATCGATATTTAGCAAACTTGCAACAAGAGGTGCATAGCTTTGAGCGATGATAGCTTTTAAATTTTTAGTAAAGGATAAGATCTCGTCTAGGCACTTTTGTTTTTGCACGGGACGACTTAGATCATAGCCTTTTACGATGTATCTTATGTAAAATTCGCCAAGTTCCACACCGGAGTTAAAAAGCTCTTTAAGATACTCTATCTTTCCTGCTGCAACCATATCGGCAGGATCGGCTCCGCCTGCAATGATAACTATACTTCCGTCTATCTCGTTAAGACTTAAAAGATGGGCTGATCTAACAGCGGCATTTATACCTGCGTCATCCCCGTCAAAGCAAAGCAAAACATTAAGCTCGTCATCTCGCTTTAAAAGTGGCAGATGTTTTTCTGTTAGTGCCGTGCCAAGCACCGCTACCGAGTTATCAAAACCCGCATAATGAAGCATTATAACATCTAAATAACCTTCCGTTATGATGATCTGATGTTTTTTAGCGATATTTGCACGTGCTAGATGATAGCCGTAAAAAAGACGGGATTTATCAAAAACTTCAGACTGAGGACTGTTTATATACTTAGCCGGATGGTTTGATATGGTTCGTCCACCAAAGCCGACAAGTTTTGAGGTATGAGTATATATAGGAAAGGTGATGCGCTGTGAAAAACTAGCGTAAATTCCCCTTTCGTTTTGTTTGACTATGCCGATATTTAGAGCTTCTTTTGGCTCTATTTGTTCGTTTTGAAGCAGTCTTATAGTCTTTAAGCTCTCTCCTGCCCAACCAAGCTCAAATTTCTCTATCATCGCGTCATTTATCCCGCGTGAGTAAAGATATCTAATCGCATCTTCATTTTTATATAAATCCGCTCTATACATAGCGTTTATACTCTCTAAAATGTGCTTTTCATCTTTTAGCTTGGGCGTATCTTGAGTATAAGTAAGAGTAAAATTTGCCATACTTGCTAATTTCTCTATAGCTTCCGGATATGTTAGCTTTTCGTATTCCATAACAAATTTTATAGCGTTTCCACCGGCTTTACAAGCAAAACAATGATAAATTTGCTTAGATGGACTTATGCTCATGCTTGGATTTTTATCATCATGAAACGGACATACGCATTTAAAATTCGCACCCATTTTTTTAACAGGCACATAGTGACTTACGACATCGACGATATCGGTTACATCCAGTAATTTTTGTATGCTACTTTGCTCTATCATAAGCGAGATTATACGATAGCTTTGCTATAATGCACTTAAATTTAACTAAAAGCAAGAGCGTGGATATTTTTTTTATTGAGCATCGCGACCCGATATTTAGCCTTATCGTCCTTTTTATCATCATTTTTATGATAGCTTCTTTAAGTTATTTTTGGGGAGTTTTTTCAAGCAAAGATGAAAAGAAGCGTATAGAAAAATTTATAAGAAAATTTGAAAACCGCAGTCTAAGCGAAGAACACAAACAAATGCTTTTAAATCCCGAGATCGACGCCAGAAGTCTTAGCATTTTGGGTGGAACATTTTCTAAAAGCGGAGACTTTGAAAAAGCTATAAGCGTCTTTCTTATCGCACTTGCAAAGACAAAAAACAAAGCAGAGAAAGAATTTATCTTAAATGAGCTTGGCGAAGTATATTTTAAAGCCGGGTTCTTAAAACGCTCAGCCGACGTGTTTTTGCAGTCTTTAGAGCTAAGCCCGAGAAATCCAAACGCACTAAGATATCTAACCATGATAGATGAAAAGCTTAAAAATTACAAAGAGGCTCTTTATGCTCTAAATTCACTTGAGGAGCTTGGAGTTGAGATAAGAGCACAAAAGGCATATATCCAAGCTACTGTTGTTTTAAACGACAAAGAACTAAGTATAGAAGAAAAAAGTGATAAAATTTTAGCTTTGAGTAGGGATTTTGAGTTATTAAAACGTATGTGTATGCAGCTTTGGCTAAAAAACGGCAAAAGCTTAGAAAATTTCCCTGAATTTGCTAAACTTGACGATGTTATAGATATCATGTATAACCAAAATTTAGCCGTAAATTTAAACGACGAAGAGTATCAAGGACTATTTTATGCTAAGGGTGTTATAAACGAGCCAAGCGATATAAAAGGCTTTGAACTAAATGTTATAAAACACCTAAATGACGCTGAATTTAATAAAGCCACACTTAACTTTAACTACGTTTGCAAAAGCTGCAAGAACTCATTTCCTATGCACTTTTATCGTTGCCCGATGTGCCATGAGTTAGGAAGTGTTAAAATTTTACCTCATATCACGGAAAAGCCTGATGAAAACAGTATGCCTTTTTAGCGACGGCTCGTGTTTAAATAACCCGGGAGCCGGCGGCTGGGCGTATATACTTGAGTATGGAAGCGCAGTTAAAAAATCAAGTGGAGCGCAAGCCGATACGACAAATAACCAAATGGAGCTAAGAGCCGTTATAGAAGGTCTAAAAGCACTCAAAGAACCTTGCAATGTCAATCTCTACACCGACAGCTCATATGTCGCAAATTCCATAAACAACTGGCTTAAAGGCTGGGTAAAGAAAAATTTTAAAAATGTCAAAAACGTTCCTCTTTGGCAAGAATACATCCTTGTTTCAAAACCGCATGTGGTTAAAGCCGTGTGGGTAAAAGCACACAACGGACATCCGCAAAACGAAGAATGCGATACAATGGCAAGGGATGAAGCCATAAAAATTCAAAACAAGAGTTAATTAATGAAAAAACTTGAAAATTTGCAAAAACAACTCGGATACGAGTTTAAAAATATCAAAATTCTAAATGAAGCTTTAACTCACAAAAGCACAAAAATGCCTTATAATAACGAACGCCTTGAATTCTTAGGTGATGCGGTGATGGATCTGATAGTCGGTGAGTATTTGTTTAAAAAATTTAGCAAGATCGCAGAGGGTGATATGAGTAAACTCAGAGCGGCTCTCGTTAATGAAAAAAGCTTTGCAATGATAGCAAAAGAGCTTAAAATAGGCGAATACATCAACCTCTCTTTGGCCGAAGAAAACAATGGCGGGCGCGAGAAAATCAGTCTTTTAAGCGACGCATACGAGGCAATAATGGGAGCGGTATATCTTGAAGCAGGACTTGAAAAAGTTCGCGAGATAGCCATTAATCTACTTGAAATTTGCTACCCTAAAATCGACCTTACAAATTTAGTCAAAGACTATAAAACCGCTCTTCAAGAGATCACTCAGGCAGATTTTGGAGTAACTCCCGTTTACGAACTAACAGGAAGTTCCGGTCCTGATCATAAAAAAGAATTTGAGATCGCACTTTTGTTAAACGGTAAAGAAATTTCACGTGCAACAGGCGGCTCAAAAAAAGAAGCCCAACAAACCGCAGCCAAGATCGCACTTGAAAAACTAAAAAAATAGGATAAATTTTGAATACATTCGGACAAAAACTAACGCTTACAACCTTTGGTGAAAGTCACGGAGTGGCGATCGGCGGTGTATTAGACGGTTTTCCATCTGGAGTAAAGATAGATACTGATTTCTTACAAAACGAGCTTGATAAACGTCGCCCCGGACGTAATAAATTTGCAACCGCTAGAAACGAAGCCGATAAAGTTGAAATTTTTAGCGGAGTTTTTGAGGGAGTTAGCACGGGAACTCCGATAGGTTTTGCTATATTTAATCAAAATCAAAAATCAAACGACTATGAAAATTTGCGTGAAATTTTTCGTCCCGGACATGCGGATTATACTTACTTTAAAAAATACGCCGTTCGCGACCACAGAGGTGGCGGGCGCTCAAGTGCCAGAGAAACTGCGGTGCGTGTTGTAGGTGGGGCATTTGCACAAATGATGCTTGATGAGTTTAATATAACTGTAAAAAGCGGACTTTTAAGCGTGGGCGATGTTAAAACAAATGAATTTAACTGGGAGTTAGCAAAAAATTCGGAGATTTTTTCACTTGGCAATGAAGATGCGATGAAAGAGCTTATAATGAAAGTTCGAGAAGAACACGATAGTATAGGAGCTTGCGTGCTAAGTGTAGTTAGCGGTGCTCCCACAGGACTTGGAGAGGGTTTATATGATAAGCTTGACGCAAGGCTAGCAGCAGCGATGATGGGTGTAAACGGCGTAAAAGCTATCGAGATCGGCGAGGGGATAAATGCTGCTTATCTAAAAGGCTCTCAAAACAACGACCAAATGGGCATAAACGGCTTTTATACAAACCACTCAGGCGGGATCTTGGGCGGGATGAGTAACGGCGAAGATATCATCGTTAAAAGCTATTTTAAACCGACACCGTCTATATTTAAAGCCCAAAAAACCTTAAATTTAAACGCCAAAGAGACCGAATTTGAGCTACGAGGTCGTCATGACCCTTGCATAGGAGTGCGAGGAAGTGTCGTCGCAACCGCTATGATAAGACTTGTGATAGCTGATTTTATGCTTTTAAATTTAAGCTCAAACATACAAAATATAAAGCAAATTTATAGGTAGTTTTGTCTATCTATAAATTTAAAATGTTCTTTTTATCAAACACAAAGTGCTTAAAAGCTACAATATCTCAAAAAATTTAAAGGCACAAAATGCAAGTAACACTTCTAAATTTCACTCCGCTAAACATCTGCTCACATGCAATACGCACGTGTTGGCAAAGCTTTGAAAAGAGCGATAACGGTGGTGAAAAAGATATCGAGCTGATCGACCGCGTGGGAAATAAATTTAAACACGCAAGCACACTGGAACATTTGTATTATAACTTCTATATACAAGGCATTTCACGCGCACTTCTTCAAGAGCTTGCACGCCATCGTATCGCAAGTCTAAGCGTCAAATCAACCCGTTACACACTAAAAGAGCTTAAAAAAGAGAATGAATTTAAGACCGGTGACTTTGAAAATGCAAGCCGATATATCGTGCTAACAGGTAATGAGTTAATCGACAACGCAAGCATAAAGGCGCTTGAAAATTTACGTGAAATTCTAGCTACGACTACAACAAGTATCGATATCGTGAAATACTGCTTGCCGGAATGCTATAAAACCGAGCTAACTTGGAGCGTGAACGCCAGAAGCTTGCAAAATTTCCTCTCACTACGAAGCTCTAAATCCGCCCTTTGGGAGATAAGAGATTTAGCAAATGCGATTTACAACGCCCTACCGCAAGAGCATAAATTTATTTATGAGAATTGTATAAATAAAGAGTAGTGTTTAAAAAGCTGCTAAAATCAGCTTAGCAGCTTTTCTTGCACTTTATTTTTCGCTCCGACCGCTTACCTATTATCCCCTTTTACCGTTTTTAGTATCGCTGACATATCCTCTTTACCAAGTCCCTCATTTTTAGCTTGTAGATACGCCTTGTTTGAAATTTCACTTAGTGGTAAATTTAAGCCTTGTTCGTCCATCATCTGTTTTAGTAGTCCAAGGTCTTTTGACATAAGCTCTAGCGCAAAGGCACTTGGAAAATTTTCTGTCGCAAATAGCTCTCTTTTAAAGCCAAAAAGAGGGGTATTCATAGCAGACATCCCTATCATATCAAGCACTTTTTCTTTTTCGAGCCCTAGTTTTGCAGCAAAGGTTATCGACTCCAGTAAAGAAATTTTTAGCAAAATTTCAGCTCACGTGCTTGTCATAAACGGACAAAACGATATGAACTCACACTTGCAAACGGCGGTAAATGCCTATCAGAGCTTGCCAAACACTAGCCTAGCTATCATCCCTGACACATAACACCCTTGCTTTTTAGAAAATTTTGACGCTGTTTGGGCGGTGGTAAAGCCATTTTTGGCAAAGTAAATTTATAGGGCTAGTCCCCTATAAATTTCTCATATAAGATGTATCATAGACGCCGTCCATGCGTCTTTTGATATCGTCATGCCATGTGCTTGGCAAGACCTCAAGCGCTAAAAACCGCTCCATCAGTTCTAAATTTTCATTTGGCGCGTAAAATAGCCGATTTATTTGCATGATAGAAAGAGAATTTTGGGCTTTTACTACCCTTATCTCATCTCCAGCCTTGCAACTACCAGCCTTTAAGACCTCATAGTACCAGCCAGTGCGACCAGTTTTAAAAATTTCGCTTGCCATGTCTTCATTTAGCCAGCGTTTTGAGAGCTTGAAGCATGGCTTTCGTGGCTGAGTTACCCTTAAAACCAGTGTGCCTATCTGGTGTATATCACCAACACATACACTGTTCTCATCAAGTCCGCTTATGGTTAGATTCTCTCCCATGGCGCCAAATGGTAAATTTTTAAACTCTAAAAATTTCTCCCACTCTGCGTAGTTTTCATAAGAGTTGGCAAATATCGCCTTTTTCACCCCACCATGATGCTTTCTGTCAGCTACGCTGTCACCCACGAAGCCAAGCTCGCTAGCCTCTACCTCTCCCGCTTGTGCGACCTTAAACATCGCTGTTTTCCAAGGTTTATTTAAAGTATCTTTTGCAAGCTCAAAGCCGTAGTCTTTTACACCACCTATCAACAATGCCTTTAAAATCGCCATTTTTACCCTTTAAATAAATTTTAAAACCAAAACGAGATATTAAATTTAGATACGTAGGTTATTTGCGTGAGTTAATGCAACCGCTATAGCGTCAGTTATGTCAAGCGGCTTTATCTCTTTAGTTATACCAAGTATCTTTTTTACCATAAATGCCACCTGCTCTTTTTGCGCTTTTGCCTTACCGGTTACGGCTTTTTTTACTTGAAGTGGTGTGTATTCGGCAAATTCTCCATGAATTTGAAGTATCTTAAGACTTAGAGCACCGCGAAACTGTGCTAATTTTAAAACAGTTTTTGGATTATAAGCGAAAAATATATCCTCTATCGCCACAGCATCAAAGCTGTGATTTTTAAATATAACATCAAGTCCTTCGCAAAGTTCGGTGATTTGATATTGAAGAGTACTTGGTTTTATTTTGATTAGTCCCGCTTCTATTAAAGATGTTTTTTTCACTGTTTTTTCTATTATGGCATAACCACAATTTCGGCTTCCCGGGTCTATACCTAAAATTTTCATCACTGCCTTTTCAATATTTTTTCACTACTTATTCACGGTGTGAATAACTTCATTTCTTAATAGTTTAACAAACAATTTATTAATTTTAAGATAAAATATTTGGATTACGGATAAAAGGAAAAATTTGCTTGCAGATGAAGTTTTAAAGCTACTTAGCACAGAAATATCTCCCAATGAATACGAGTGCTATATAAAGCAACTAAAATTTAACGAAAAAGCCTCAAACAGCGAAAATATCGTATTTAACGCACCAAATGAACTCATCGCTAGATTTATTTCAACAAGGTATTCTGATAAGATAGCTCATCTTTTTGAAGTAAAAACCGGCATAAAACCAAAAATAAACATAACACTGCAAAACAAAGCAAAATCAACAAAGCAAAATCAACAAGTTGATGTTAAACAGATAAAAACACAAAGCACACTACTAAATCCTTCATATAAATTTGAAAATTTCGTTGTGGGCGACTCAAACCAGTTTGCATATCTAAGTTGTAAAGCGGTTTCAGAACGCTTAGGCTCGGTATATAACCCACTTTTTATCTACGGCCCAACAGGACTTGGCAAAACTCACCTACTCCAGTCTGTAGGAAATTTTTGCATAAACAACGGTAAGGTCGTCATCTGTGTAACAAGTGAGCAGTTTATTACGGATTTTACTTATCATATTAATAACCATTCAATGGAGAGATTTCGCGAGAAGTATAGAAAATGCGATGTTTTACTCATCGACGATGTTCAATTTCTTGGAAAAACGGATAAAATTCAAGAGGAATTTTTTCACACTTTTAACGAACTCCACAGTAAAAACGGTCAGATAGTTATGACTTCAGATAAACCTCCAAAAATGCTAAAAGGCTTTGAAGAGAGACTTAAATCACGCTTTGAATGGGGGCTAATAGCCGATATAACACCACCTGAACTTGATACAAAAGTCGCTATCATCCAGAAAAAATGTGAATTTGATAAAATTTATCTAAATAAAGATGTCATAAACTATATCGCTACAAACATGGGTGATAATATCCGAGAAATCGAAAGTGCGATTATAAATTTAAACGCCTATGCAACTCTTATGAGACAAGAAATAACACTTGAATTTGCTAAAAATGTAATGCGAGATCAGATAAAAGAAAAACGCGAAAATATAAGCCTAGAAAACATCATAGAGATCGTTAGTAAAGAGCTAAATATAAAACCAAGCGATATAAAAAGTAAATCAAGATCGGCAAATATCGTAGAAGCAAGAAGGATCGCAATTTATCTAGTAAAAAATTTAACACCAAATTCTATGCCACAGATCGCAAGCTACTTTGGTATGAAAGATCATAGTGCAGTAAGCCATAACATCAAAAAGATAAACGAGCTAATAGAAAATAACGAAATTTTTAATCTTCGAGTGATCGAACTTAAAAATAAAATTCTAACAAAAGGATAAAAACAAAGTGAAATTTGTGAAAAACTGTGAAAAACTTTTTATAAATTTTCACACATTAAAATACCAAATAAAGGCAACCTTGAAAGGTTTTCACCTTTTAACGCTACCTACTAATGCTACTAAAATAAATTTAAAAATAAAAGGAAGTCTCATATGAAAGTCCTCATAAACAAAAACGTTCTTGAATCAATCGTAACAAACACAAGTCCGTATTTAGAAAAACGCGACTTAAGCGCTATAACATCACATATCTATATATCAGCAAAAAACGGAGTATTAAACATCCGTGCAACAGACCATGAAATAGGACTTGCATATAAACTATCAAACGTAAAGATAACAGACGAGGGATTTGCAACCGCAAACGGTAAAAAACTACTTGATATAATTAAAAGTCTAAGAGATGATGAAGTTACGTTAGAAACTGTTAATAACTATCTTTATATTAAACAAAAAAATTCAAAATACAAACTTCCTATGTATAAATTTGAGGATTTTCCAGAATTTCCAAGTATAGAAGGTAAGTCTAAATTTAATATAGATGCTGTAATGCTTGGACGAAGCCTTAAAAAGATACTTCCTAGTATAGATAATAATAACCCAAAATTTGAGCTAAACGGAGCACTTTTAGATATTAAACAAAACTACATAAACATAGTAGGAACCGATACAAAACGCTTAAGTGTATTTAAATTTGAAACCCAGACAGAAAATGAATTTTCTATAATCATTCCAAAAAAAGCTATAAATGAGATACAAAAACTATTTTTTGACAAGATTGAAATTTATTATGATGAAAATATATTAATAGCTCAAAGTGCAAATTTCGAATTTTTTACAAAGCTCATAAACGGAAAATACCCAGACTATGAAAGAGTAATACCAAAAGAGATAAAAAAACGCCTTAAACTAAACAGAGATAAGATGATAAACGGTATAAGAACCATCTCTATGCTAAGCGATCAGATGAAAATGACTTTTTCAAGTGATAACATCACATTTGAAAGCATCATCGAGGACAACTCTGAGGCAAAAACAACGATAGAGTATCAAACCGGACTTGATGAAAATTTCTCTATCGGTATAAGAAATAGATTTTTCATAGATTTTTTAACAAATATAGAAGATGATGAATTTGAACTTGGATTTAACGATAGCAACCTAGCTTTCGTAGTGAGTTCAAACGAACTAAAAACGGTTATAATGCCGATAAATTTATAATTAAGGAATTTTTATGCCAGATAAACAATACGACGCCGGTAATATTAAAGTTTTAAAAGGGCTTGAAGCTGTTAGAAAACGCCCGGGAATGTATATAGGAGATACAAATATCGGCGGTCTTCATCATATGATATATGAAGTAGTTGATAACTCTATAGACGAAGCGATGGCGGGTTACTGTGATACTATCGATATAGAACTTACACGCGAAGGAAGCTGTATAGTTTCAGATAACGGTCGAGGTATCCCTGTTGATATGCACCCTACCGAGAATTTACCAGCAGCAACGGTTGTCCTTACGGTTTTACACGCTGGTGGTAAATTTGATAAAGATACATATAAAGTTTCAGGTGGTCTTCACGGCGTTGGTGTTTCTGTCGTAAATGCACTTTCAAAAAAATTAGTAGTTACCATAAAAAGAGATGGAAATGTCCATAGACAAGAGTTTAGTAGAGGAGTTCCTACAACTGATCTAGGTATAGTAAAAACTACAAATCGCACAGGAACTTCGGTAGAATTTTGGGTAGATGATGAGATATTTGAAGTTACTGAATTTGATAGAGGAATTTTAGCAAAACGTTTTAAAGAGCTAGCCTATCTAAATCCAAAAATCACTATAAATTTTAAAGATCAAAGAGATGGATTTAGTGAAAGTTATCATTTTGAGGGTGGACTTGAAAGTTTCGTAACTGATATGAATAAGTCAAATCCTGTAAGTAAATCCGTTAGTTTTAGTGGTGCGGATGAAGATGTTGTAGTTGATTTTGCTCTAATGTATAATGAAACTTACTCTGAAAATTTACTAAGCTTTGTTAATAACATAAAAACTCCGGATGGCGGAACACATGAAGCAGGTTTTCGTGCCGGTTTAACAAGAGTTATTACAAACTATATCTCAGCAAATGCCGCAGCTCGCGAAAAGGACACTAAAATAACAGGTGATGATATTAGAGAAGGTCTTATCGCCGTTGTTAGTGTTAAAGTGCCAGAACCGCAATTTGAAGGACAAACAAAGGGCAAGCTAGGTTCAAGTTATGTAAAACCTATCGTTCAGAAAATGGTTTTTGAAGTTCTTTCAAAGTATTTTGAAGAAAATCCTATCGAGGCACGCGCTATAATGAATAAGGCTTTAATGGCGGCGCGCGGACGCGAAGCTGCTAAAAAAGCACGCGATCTAACTCGTAAAAAAGAGGGCTTAAGTGTAGGAACTTTGCCTGGAAAATTAGCTGATTGTCAAACTAAAGACGCTACTATAAGTGAGCTTTATCTGGTGGAGGGCGATAGTGCCGGCGGCTCTGCAAAACAAGGACGCGATAGAGTATTTCAAGCTATTTTGCCGTTAAGAGGTAAAATTCTAAACGTTGAAAAGTCACGTCTTGATAAAATTTTAAAGTCAGACGAGATAAAAAACATGATAACTGCGCTTGGATGTGGTATCGGCGAGGAATTTGACGCAGAAAAACTAAGATATCATAAGATCATAATAATGACCGATGCCGACGTTGACGGTAGCCATATCCAAACACTTCTTCTTACATTTTTCTTTAGATTTTTAAATCAAGTAGTAGAAAAAGGCTGCATTTATTTAGCTCAGCCACCTCTTTATCGCTACAAAAAAGGTAAAAAAGAAATTTATCTAAAAGATGACAAAGCTTTAAATGACTTTTTGATACAAACAGGTATTGAAGGTGTTGATTTTGAAGGTATAGGAAGTAATGATTTGATTGATTTTCTAAAAATCGTAGCAGCTTATAGAAGTGTTTTAAAAGAACTAGAGAAGCGCTTTAGTTTACTTTCTGCTATAAGATACACGATAGAAAATCCTGATATCATCGGCAAAAATTATCAACAAATGTTTGAAATTTTAAGAGATTATCTAGTAAAACAGGGATATAACATACTAAACTCTTATGTAAATGATGAGGAAATTAGAATTTATGTTCAAACCGAGAGCGGTCTTGAAGAGCTGCATATAAATGATAATTTATTTGCAAATCCACTATTTGAAGAGGCTCTTCATATCAATAAAAAAATTCAAGAACGCGAGATGAATTTTGGTAAAGATGTTCTTGAAATTCTTGATGAGATAGAAAAAAATGCCAAAAAAGGCGCGTATATCCAGCGTTATAAAGGTCTTGGTGAGATGAATCCTGAACAACTTTGGGAAACAACAATGAACCCTGAAAATCGCCGTTTATTACAGATAAATATAAATGATGCACAAAGTGCAAGCGATACGTTTAACTTATTTATGGGCGATGAGGTTGAGCCTAGAAGAAACTATATACAAGATCACGCTAAAGACGTAAAACATCTTGATATTTAAAATTTAGTTTTTCTTGAGTGTATTAAGGTAGTCGGTAGAATTTAATAAATTTTACCGATTTTAAGCTTGAGATTTTAAAGATATAAAATTTTCTAAAAAGGGAAAAAATGAGTGAAGAGATGAGATACGGCGAGCAAATTTTAAAGGAATTTGATGTAGAGCGCGATCTTGAAGTATGGGAAAATAAACAAGAACGAGAATATATGATAAAGATAATATTACCGGAGTTTTGCTGTCTTTGTCCGCGTTCTGGATATCCTGATTTTGCGACGATTTATTTAGAATACATACCAAATAAATTAGTCGTCGAGCTAAAAGCTATAAAATTATACATAAATAGCTTTATGAATAGAAATATCAGCCATGAAGATAGTATAAACGAAATTTATACTGTTTTAGAGAAGAAATTAGAACCAAAATACATGAAAATAACAGGGGACTTTAACCCTCGCGGTAATGTTCATACTGTTATCGAAGTAAGTTCACAAAGCTTTTTAAAGTCAGTCGAAAAACCTCGTAAAGAGGAGCAAGCTTATGAATTTAAAGATAGAGGTGATAACAAAAGAGCCGGTGCTAGACGTATAAGCGAGCGCGAAAGAGATAGATCAAGAGATGATAAAAGGGGTAATTCAAGAAGCTTTTCTTCTGATAGACCATCAAGAGGTTTTAAAAGTGACGATAAACCAAAACGTGCTCCAAAAGACGGCTTTAGAAAGATAAGCTTTGAGGGTGATAAAAAGCCTAGGATTGTTAAAAAGGACAAGTAAGTGATAAGTTCAAAACTCATAGAACATATCTTTAAGTCAGCCTCAATATCCCGGTGGAATGACTATCCGAAGATGACGAATTTAGTTGAGCTTGATAAACAAGCACATAAATTTATCATCGCTTATTTCATCGCGAAACTTGAAAAAGATGTAGATATGAACTACCTAATCGAAGCCGGGATATTTGAATTTTTATCTCGTGTTGTAGTGACGGATATCCGTCCGGATGTGTTTCATCACATACAACGAACTAAAAAAGAGCAGGTAAACGCTTGGGTTTTGAGTAATCTTGAAAAATTAGTAAATGATATCGAAGGTGGAGAATTTCTAACAAGGCTTAGAAATTTTCTAAATGGCGAAGATAATGGGCATGAAAAAGAGCGACTTATCCTAAAAGCAGCCAGTTATCTCGCTACAAGATGGGAATTTAGTATCGTTTATCAGACAAGTCAGTTTTTAAGTGATATAGATGAGTTAAAACGCAAGGTTGAAGAGGAGATGGAGGATTATTACGAGCTTATAGGAGTTCGTAAGATCGCAATGAACCAAAAACTAGCGCGTATAGTAGATCTTAGTGGTAGACTTCGTTTTCAAAAGCGCTGGGCACAAACTCCTCGCATACCAGAAACCGCGGTTTTAGGGCATATGCTTGTAGTTGCGATTTTGAGTTATTTTTACTCGTTAAAAGTCGGAGCTTGTAAAAAAAGACTTGAAAATAACTTCTTTTGTGCACTTTTTCACGATCTACCAGAAAGTCTTACTAGAGATATAATAAGTCCCGTAAAATACGGCGTAAAAGGCTTAAATGAGATAATTAGCGAATACGAAATAAGACTTATAGATGAACAAATTTTACCTTTTATACCGGATAATTTTAAAGACGAATTTAGTTATATAGTTGGCATACGTGAAGAAAATGGTAAATTTATTAAAGATGAGTTTGAAAATCGCACATTTGAGAACAAGATCATACCGCATGAAGGCACTATGGAAAATGTAAATGAAGATAAATTTAATGCCATAGATGGTAAAGCTTTAAAATACTGCGATAAATTAGCAGCTTATATAGAAGCTGGTATGTCTATAAGTTATGGAGTAAAATCAAAAGAACTAATAGATGGTTTTAGAAAAATGTATAATAATTTTAGTGAAAGACCTAGGATAGACGGAGTTGATTTTCTAAAAATTTGTGTGGATTTTAACGGATATTTTGATCTAAACCCCCTCTCAGATAACTGCGGCACACACTAAAGCCAAGTGCTCTGCTGTGTTCCCACCCTGAAGCGGTGCTTGAAAATAGCATTGCACAGGTCTAAGAAGGAGCGGCTCACATTATACTAAAAAATACTTAAATTCTAGTAAAATAAATTTTATTAAATACTTCCAATAAGCTTAAATTTGTTACTCTTAGTTTTAGTAAAATTTGTTTTATAGTCCATTTAGTAAATTTTAACGACTTTAATTTGAATAAGATGTATAATATACGCTTTATTTTCCGGAGGTAAATTTTGAATATAAAAGGTGACGTAACCGGTGGTTTGACTGCTGGCATTATTGCGCTCCCTCTGGCTCTTGCTTTTGGTATAGCAAGCGGTCTTGGGGCTAGTGCAGGTCTTTGGGGTGCATTGGTACTTGGATTTTTCGCGGCTATTTTTGGTGGAACAAAGATGCAAATTTCAGGTCCTACAGGTCCTATGTCTGTTGTCGCAGCTGCGATAGTTTTTAACTTTAAAGGCGACATGGGTTCTGTCATGGCTGTCTTTGTTTTAACGGGTATTTTTCAGATAATTTTTGGTGTTTTAAAGCTTGGTAAATTTGTTAAATACATACCATATTCTGTTATTTCGGGATTTATGAGTGGTGTTGGTTTTATCATCATTTTACTTCAGATAAATCCGATGTTAGGTTCAAGTAGTGTCGGTAATACACTAAGTGCGATAGAGTCTATTCCGCAAGCGATCGCGGATATAAATTTTACAGCATTTTATTTCGCCGTAGCTACACTTTTGATACTATATCTGACACCTAAGAAAATTTCGCGTATACTCCCTACTCCGCTTTTAGCTATCATCGTACTTACACCGCTTTGTATGATACTTAAAGCCGATGTAGCAACTATCGGCAAGATACCGCTAGGACTGCCTAAATTTATCGTTCCTAACGCAGATATGGCTCTTATGAGCTCTATCTTACTTTATGCCCTTATGCTTGCTGTTCTTGGATCTATTGATTCGCTTTTAACATCTCTTGTAGCAGACTCTATAACAAAGAGCAAGCATAGTCCAAATAAAGAGCTTATCGGTCAAGGTATAGGCAATGCTTTTGTAGGATTTGTAGGAGGAATTCCGGGTGCCGGAGCTACGATGAGAACGGTTGCAAATATAAAAGCCGGTGGCGAGGGTAGAATTTCAGGCGTTGTTCATGCTCTGTTTTTACTATTTGTAGCTTTGGTTTTTGCTCCTGTTGTAGCTTATGTTCCGCTTTGTGTTTTAGCGGGAATTTTGATAAAAGTAGGTATTGATATACTTGATTATCGTTTGTTAAAACGTATAGCATTTATACCGCGTAAAGACGCTACTACTATGGCTATCGTATTTTTACTCACTGTTTTTGTGGATTTGATATTTGCGGTTGTTATCGGCGTAGTTTTAGCCTGGTTGTTTTACTCTACAAACATCCCTAAACGCAATAAAAAATTTAATATCACAGTTTGTGAAGAAGAGGAATTTAAAAGCGTTAAGATAACAGGTCCGATGTATTTTGGTACAAGCTCTAAAATAATGAGAAATTTAAATAGAAATTTAAATACAAAACACATTAAGATCGACTGTAGGAAAGTTACTTTTATGGATATTTCCTCAGTTTATGCACTTGAGGATTTTATAGATAGCGTTGATGAAAATGCCACAAAGGTAAGTATTATTATCGATGAGAGGTCATTTTCAGGTAGATCGCTAAATGAATTAAAATATATATTAAGAGATAACATCAATCCAACTTTTGCCGAAAACGACGATGAGTAAAATTTAAATGTGTTTGCCTTTACGACAAACACATTTTTTGATTATTTTGCTAGATTAAATATTTCTGTGATAGCTTCTTTTGTATAAAGTTCGCTCATGCCCCAATCTTTAGCATTTTGAACTGCAACTTTAATAGTCTCTTCTAAAACTTCACCTTCTATATTAACTTGCTTTAAATTTGTAGGAGTATTTATCTTTTCAAACCAAGCCTTAAGTGCTTCTATGCCTTCATCAGCTGTTTTTAGACCGAAAATTTCACGTGCAAAGCGCTCAAATTGCTCTAAATTTCTATTCTTATACCACTTCATCCATGCAGGCATTAAAACACTAAGTCCGGCACCGTGAGCACAGTCTACAACAGCACTCATTGCGTGTTCTATCATGTGATTTGGAAAATTAAAACCACCTACTCCAACGTGTGTTAGTCCATTTAGTGCCATTGTAGCAGCCCAGGCAAACTCCGCACGCGCATCATAATCATTTGGATTAGCAAGTAAAATTTCAGTCGTTTTTATGATTGATTTGATATTTGCCTCAACTTGCATTTTAACAAGATCACAATGAGAAGTTGCGGTAAAATAAGCTTCAATAGAGTGTGCTATAACATCTGAAGCGCTATAAACTAGGTATTCTGGTGTAACAGTAGCTTGAAGCTTAGGGTTGATGATAGATACCTTAGGATATAGACAAGGCGCATCTATCGCGTATTTTTGTTTAGTGTTTTCGTTTGTTACGACACCGCCTTTGTTCATCTCACTGCCAGTTGCGGCGAGTGTTATGATATCAAAGATTTTAAGTGCTTTTGTGGGTTGTTTACCAGTGAAAAAATCCCAAACATCGCCGTCATAACAGGCACCTGCAGCAACTGCTTTAGCACTATCTAACACAGAGCCGCCGCCGACTGCTAGTACGCTGTCTGCGCCAAATTCTTTTGCCACTTTGATAGCTTCGTTTACTTTACTTAAAACAGGATTTGACTTAATACCGCCTACAGCCGTAAATTCAATACCCTTTTGGCTTAAACTTTTTATAACTACATCATAAAGACCGTTGTTTTTAACACGTTCTGAACCGTATAATATAAGTGCCTTTTTAGCACCGAAGTCAGCCATGTATTCGCCGATATTTTGCTCTTTATCTTTACCGAATTCTATTTTGACTGGGTTGTGAAAACTAAAATTTTGCATATTTTCTCCTTTAATAATTTTAAGTCATTATAGCGTTTTAGTAAAAATAAGTGTTAGCATGATCCTCCAAATTCCTTGCCTAATTCTCCAAAATTTACAAGGTAAAAGGATTTATATAAATTTTTAAAAATTTCGTAGTTTTATGTTAAGTTTAGAAGTTACTTTTGAGATATCAAAGTTATTTTTTGGCTCTTTTAAATTTCCTAAATTATCACCGGTATTTAAAAAATTTTGCAAGAAATAATCCCCTCTATAGCCTTTTTCATATAAAATTTCAGCCATGTTTGAGATATCATCTTCGTTTAACAAATCAGAATGAACCGTTGTTCTAACTTCAAAATTAAAATTTATACTAATTAGGTATTCAAGCGTTCTAGTAAACTCAAAATATAAATTTGAACCTGTAACTTTACGATATTTTTGTGCGTGAGCTTTAAAATCAAGTGCGATGTAGTCGATTAAATTTTCATCTATAGCAGTATTTAAAATTCCTAAATTCGTGCCGTTTGTATCTACCTTTAGACTAAAGCCGCGTTTTTTAACTTCGCGTGCTAAATTTAAAAACGAACGACTTATAGTGCACTCTCCACCACTAAAGACTATGCCGTCAAGTTTATTGATGCGTTTATCTAAAAAAGCGCAAAATTCTTCTTCATCTATCTTGCCTTTGTCTAATACAATGGGTGCGTTGTAGCAGTA
Organism: Campylobacter sp. 7477a; assembly: GCF_014892335.1. Classification (NCBI taxonomy): domain Bacteria; kingdom Pseudomonadati; phylum Campylobacterota; class Epsilonproteobacteria; order Campylobacterales; family Campylobacteraceae; genus Campylobacter; species Campylobacter sp. 7477a. The sequence goes on along the minus strand of NZ_JADBJH010000016.1, from coordinate 20,667 downwards.
AGCGCAACGTAGGTTACACCCGGCAAACCACGCGATAGCAGCGATTTTGTCGGGGTAGTCAAGTGTTGTAAACGGTGTGATGCCAAAGAGTGCCGGGTTAGACGATGATATCATTAAATTTATTTGCAGCGACTTAGTCTTTCAAGAAATTTAACTCTCTCTTTATGCTCACCCTTTTTACCAAGGTTAAAGCTTTCTACAGGGCGATGATAGCCCATTACTCGCGTATATACCACACATCTTGTTCTTTTATCTTCATTTTTTGCTAAAATTTCAGCGTTATTCATTTTATATCCTTTATTTTGATTTTTCTTTTTTAATTATCTCTGCGTCGCATATCGGGCAGAACTCATGTTCGCCGGCTATATATCCGTGTTTATCACACACGCTAAATACAGGCGTTATAGTGATATAAGGAAGTTTGTAGTTTGTCACGATATTTTTTACTAAATTTTTACAAGCTGTAGCCGAGCTAATGCGCTCTTTCATATATAAGTGAAAGACTGTTCCGCCGGTATATGCACTTTGTAACTCGTCTTGTAAGTCAAGCGCTTCAAATGCATCATCGGTAAAATTTGCAGGAAGTTGAGTCGAGTTTGTATAGTAGATATTTTCGTCCATTCCGGCTTGGATTATATCAGGATAGCGCTTTTTATCCTCTTTTGCAAATCTATAAGTCGTTCCCTCTGCAGGTGTGGCTTCGAGATTGTAAAGGTTGCCTGTTTCCTCTTGGAATGAGCGAATTTTGTCTCTTAGATAATTTATCATCTCAAGTGAAAACTCACGACCGTATGAGGTGGCTATATTTTCGCTATCGTTTGTGAAATTTCTTAGTAGTTCGTTCATACCGTTTATACCTATGGTGCTAAAGTGGTTGTTAAAATGGATTAGATAACGAGCTGTATATGGATAAAGCCCGCGATCATACATCTCTTGGATAAATTTACGCTTTTTCTCTAGTGTTGATTTAGCAAGGTTTAAAAGATATTCAAGTCTTTTATATAAAGCTTCTTTATTACCTTTATGATTATATCCTAAGCGTGCCAAATTTATCGTAACTACGCCGATACTTCCTGTCATCTCGGCACTTCCAAACAATCCTCCGCCACGTTTTAAGAGTTCACGTAGGTCAAGTTGTAGACGACAGCACATTGAGCGAACGTGTCCCGGTTTATAAGCGGCGTCGTTTGGCACGCGGTTGCCGTTTTCATCGGTAGTGTATTGAGAGCCGACAAAATTTTGAAAGTAGCTTGAGCCCATTTTGGCAGTATTTTCAAAAAGTATTTGTGCTACTTCGCTATCCCAGTCAAATTCTTCCGTTATGTTTACGGTAGGTATCGGAAATGTGAATGGTTGTGAGTTTTTATCACCCTCGGTTAAGACTTCATAAAATGCCTTATCTATACGTGCCATTTCAGGCATAAAGTCGCCGTATGTCATATCTACAAGCGTGTTTCTACCACGTTCTTTTGCACGTCTTAACGCATCTTCGTCATTGAAATTTTTAAACAAATGCTCATCGTTTGCGGTAGGAATTTGAGCTCTTAGATCCTCAGGACATGTGATATCTATGGTAACGTTTGTAAATGGACTTTGACCCCAGCGTGCCGGAACGTTTAGGTTAAATATAAAGCTGGTAATTGCTTTTTTTATCTCTGTGTCACTTAAGTTATCTTTAAATACATAAGGAGCAAGGTAGGTGTCAAAGCTAGAAAATGCCTGCGCTCCTGCCCATTCGCTTTGAAGTATGCCTAGAAAATTAGCCATTTGACTTAGAGCTTCGCGGAAGTGTTTTGGCGCTCTACTTTCTACGCGTCCTCTAACTCCATTAAAGCCTTCGTTTAACAAGGCTCTAAGCGACCAACCGGCGCAATATCCGGTAAGACAATCAAGATCGTGGATATGATAGTCACCGTTTCTATGGGCTATGCCCTCTTCTTTGCTATAAACAGCATCAAGCCAGTAGTTTGCGATGACTTTACCGGCGGTGTTATTGATAAGACCTGCGTTAGAGTAACTAGTGTTTGAATTTGCAGAAATTCTCCAGTCGGTACCGTTTATATACTCATTTATGGTCTGGGTAGAGTTTATGTATGTTGTATCTTCATTTAGTCCTAAGATTTGTTCGCGTTGGAGTTTATGTGTGTGACGATAGAGCATAAAGCTTTTAAGCACATCAAAGTATCCGGCTTCAAAAAGCTCTTTTTCTATCGCATCTTGGACATCTTCAACTGTTATCACTTCTGATTTTTGAAAGATATCTTGAACTACGCTTGTAAAAATTTTTTCGTCATACTCTCTGTTTTCGCTCTTAAAAGCCTTTTTTATCGCATCGACAATCTTATATGCAACAAACTCTTGTCTAGTTCCGTCTCGTTTTAAAATTTCTTTCATAGCTGACCTGAATGGGGGAATTTGATACTCGAAGTATAGGCGAAGATAGCTTAAAATCAAATTGAGATAATTGCTCTTATTTGATATTTTTTATCATAAAAGACAAAAAAATTTCATTTTAAATATAAGTTTATAAATTTATATATTATCGTTAAAATCACACTTTTAATAACAAATACAAGTTTATATTTTAAGCTATAAATTTAATATTATTTCTTAAAGTTATAACCTTAATATTTGTTATATTAATTACAAAAATTTAAGCAAAATCCTCTGTTCTCAATTTCTAAGCTTTATAAATATCATAGATATAGCCTTTAGAGTTATTTAACAGTTAATTTTATCATATCTTCTTTTGTCATTCTAAATTTTATCCAGCCGCTTTGCTTTTTAGCACCTAAATTTTCATAAAATTTAATGCTTGGTTCATTCCAATCCAAGCACTCCCACTCAAGACGCCCGTAACCCTCTTGTTCGCAAATTTCTGCAAGCTCTTTTATTATCGCTAGCCCTGCTTTTTTGCCTCTAAATTCAGGTTTTATATATAAATCTTCCAAATATATCCCGGCTCGTCCTAAAAATGTGGAAAATGAGTAAAAGTATATCGCGTAGCCTACTATTTTATCGTCGTCACTAACTGTTACTAACGCGTTAGCTAACTGTTTTTCAAACAAATGTGAAGTAAAAACAGCCTCGTCTATGTCTACTTGATCTGACATATTTTCATACTTGGCAAGCTCATTTATAAGCGATATTATCGCGTTTGCATCTTCTTTTTTAGCTTTTCTTACGATCATTTTTATCCTTTTAAAATTTTAGCTTTTGCGCTAACGCTAATAATCTTTAACTCATATACGTTAGTTATTTTTAGAGATTGTGTTATAGCTGCGTCAAATGCGTCCATGTATTTTGGAGTGTATTTTTCACTAAGTAGTCTTAATGCTTTTATCTTTGTTTCATCATCATTTATAAGATAGGCTTTAGTTTTTGCGATAGCGCTTTTGTATTGTGTTGTAAATACATTTGCAGCCTTATTATTTTGTATCATTTGTTTCACGCACTCATTGCTAAATTCCGGCACTTTTACATCAATTACACAAACTAACTCTACATCCTTGCCGTCTTTAAATAGTTTAGCTTTGTTTCCGCCTTTTGCCCCGTGAATGTAAATTTTATCCTCTTTTCTTACGATAGATATGGGCACGGAAAAAATTTCATCATCATTTATACACGAGATGATACCATACTGACAATTATCAATTATATCGTAAGCCTCGTTTTGGCTTAGCTCTCTATCTTTTCTTCTCATTTTTATCCTATCTTAAATTTGGGTAGATTATAACGCAAGCCCCGATCAGTGCTATTAGTGCACCTATGAGGTCGAATTTACTGAAATTTTGTTTTTCTATAAAATTTAACCATAAAAGTGAGCAGATGATATAGATGCCGCCGTAAGCTGCATAAGCGCGTCCTGCAAATTCGCTTTGAACTTTTGTTAGTGTATATGCAAAGATAATGAGTGCTACAACTCCCACTCCAAGCCAAATGAAATTTTTAGAATTTTTAAAAAACTGCCAAAACGCAAAGCAGCCTAAAATTTCAAAAAATGCCGCTATGATGTATATGAGAATTTCCGTTAAAATAGCCATCATATGCCTTATCCGTTATTTAAATCCCAGTCTATTGGAGCTAACGAGTTAGCTAACAGGTATTTGTTAGTTTGAGAAAAGTGTTTGCATCCAAAAAACGCTCCACGCGCTAACGGGCTTGGATGAGCTGCTGTTAGTACTAAGTGTTTGTTAGTATTAATGAGTGGAATTTTAGCTTTTGCGGGATTACCCCAGAGTAGAAAGACTATATTTTCTCTCTCTTTACTGAGTGTTTTTATAACTGCGTCTGTAAATATCTGCCAGCCAAAATTTGAGTGGGAATTTGCCTGTCCTGCATTGACACTTAGGCTAGTGTTTAGCAGTAAAACACCCTGTTTTGCCCAGTAAGTTAAGTCGCCTGAATTTGGCTGTCGGATACCAAGGTCATCATAAATTTCTTTATAAATGTTAGCAAGACTAGGAGGCACGCGGATGCCATCTGGCACGCTAAAACTTAAGCCCATTGCCTGCCCTGCTCCATGATAAGGGTCTTGTCCTAATATCACGACTTTGACATCATTAAACGGCGTTAGATTAAATGCGTTAAATATCAAATTTGAAGGTGGATAAACAGTAAAACTAGCTTTTGCTTTTAGTAAATTTGCCTTTATCTCACCAAAATAAGGTGCCAAAAACTCATCCTTTAAAGCCTCTTTCCAGCTTTGCTCGATCTGTACTTTATTTATATCAATTTGCATATTTCCTCCAAAATTTACCTCTCAATCATACCCAAAATCGTCTAAAATTACCCATTTTTAAAAATAAATCCATTTATTTGACAGTGGCAGAATTTATAAAATTTAAACCAAAATAGCTAAAATGAAGTATCTTTTTATACTAAACATTCAGTCTTATAACGGCGCCGATGTAAAGGGCAGTATGGACATACTTTCGAATTGGTTATGGAGTGCGATAAGATACTAAGTTTTTAAAATTTCGAATGTCGTTTTAGTAAAATTTATCGCTGATATAGTTTATTATTTTTGAAATTTATGATAAAAATAGTCGGTGTTTTATCAAATTTGGGCTATTTTTGATTATTAAAATAAAATAACAATAAACATTATCAATAAATTTTATTATTTACTTAATTTAATTATTTAGATACAATTAAAAATATTTTTTAAGGAGATAAGATGAGACAATACGAAACATATAAATGTGAAAAATGTGGTAACGAAGTTGAGGTTCAACAAGTCGGTGGTGGAAAACTAAGCTGTTGTGGCGAAGAAATGAAGTGTATAACCGAAAATTTAACCGCGATAAATTTAATGAAAGCCTTTGCAGGCGAATCACAAGCAAGAAACAAATACGAACTTTACGGCGATCTTGCTCGTGAAGCCGGTTATCACGCTATCGCAAGACATTTTTACGAGGCAGCCGAGAATGAAAAGTGGCATGCAAGAGCAGAATTTAAAGCATATCACGAGCTTATGAACGATCCGATCGATAAGATGGATAAAAACCTACTAGATGCTGCAGCAGGCGAAAACTACGAACACACAACCATGTATCCTGACTTTGAAAGTATTGCTAAAGAGGAGAAATTTAACGATATCGCAAGACTTTTTAGAGCTATCGGCAAGGTTGAAGTAGAGCATGAAAGAGAGTATTTGGCTCTTAAAGATATGCTTGAAAAAGAGGGCTTTTTCGAGAGCGAGGATGAGGATATCTGGGTTTGCGAAGTGTGCGGACACGTTCACCGCGGCAAAAAAGCCCCTGGAGCCTGTCCTTTATGCAAAGCTTCAAAAGAGTATTTTAAACGCGAATTCCTAGGCTAAAAGCTAGAGTTTGGCTCGTTTTGAGCCAAACTCTTCTTAAGTATAGCTACATAAATTTCGACCCAAACTTTGCCACAAGCCGTATAAATTTTTAGTGATATCAAACTGTATTTAATTGTTTTGTAGGATTAGGCAAAGAATTTAGAGGATCATTCTAACGGTCGGCATTAAATTTCAGCTACAATACCCATAGATTTTATTAAGTAATTTATATTATATGGCACTTATCTTTTATATGAAATTTAGGTGAATAACGCGTAATAAAAGGATAAATTTTGATAGATATAAGGTATTTTAGGTTTATTTTTTCGTTTATTATGGCTCTTTGTATGTCATTTGTGATCTCTGGTGTGCTTACATATATCAACCTTGGGCTTGTAGATGGTTTTGTAAAAATTTGGCTAAAAGGCTATGCTAAAGCATTTGTGATAGCTTATCCGACTCTACTTGTATTAACGCCTTTTGTTACAAAGCTAGCTAAGATGATCTGCATAGATAAAAGCAAGGTTAAGTAGGGATAATCAACTAGCAAAATGAAGTAATATGCAAAAATATATCTATAAAATTTTTAGTCTAAACAAAGGCGAGTTTTGGCTGCTTCTTTACAGCACGCTCTTTATAAGATCGTCAAATACGCCGTATCGAGGAGCAAAGAAGCGCACCAGAGCTTAATGACGAGATCGTGTTAAGCAAACAGCGACTAGATGAGCTAAAAGACCAGATAGTAGCCCTTAAAGCAAGGATCTTTATCGATGAGAGCAAGCATGGACGAGCTAAAGAGGAGCTCTTGCATGTGATACAAAGGTATGCCATGGGTAACATGAGTGCCGATAAGATGGTGATCTTGCTTGAAGAAATTTTTGAAAATAGCGCAAATTTCATCTTCAATGTTAGTGAGTTTGAAATTTCAAAAATGCAGTGGTATTTTGAGCGTGGAGAGAGATTGATAGATCAAATTTTATAGCCTCGCCTCGCTTTACTTTTCACCTTTTTATAAAATTTGTAGAATTAGGCAAGAAAAATGGAGAATCTTACTAACGCTTTAACCTCTTAAATTGTTATAATCTCTTAAATTAGATTTATTAAATATCACACTATCTAGCTTACAATATTTAATAAATTTACAAGGAGACTACGATAAAGAAAATTTTAAAATTTATAACCTATTTTGCGGTTATTGTCGCTGTTTTGTTCGGAGTACTTGTGGCTTACGTTTATAGAGATATTGGTGCTTTACCTGAGCCTAGTAGATTTGCAAATTTGCGTTATTATAAGGATGGGCAGTTTATCTCGCCCGAACCTATACTTTACTATCCGGAGCGTTGCACGGGCAAGGTGGGGTATTTTGGTCATTTTGGACCATCTATTAACGGACCAAGGTCACCTATGCCAAGGGTAGAGCTTGGCAAAAATAGTTTTGGCGAGCCTGAAAATTTCGCTTACTACTGGCTGGGACATTCTAGCGGGATTTTGGAGCTTAATGGTGCTAGGATACTGATCGACCCTGTTTTAAAAAACGGTGGACCTCTCTTTTTAGTACCCAGGTTTGAGCCATCCGTTATCAGTAAAAAAGAGCTTCCGGATATTGATATAGTGCTTATCACGCATGATCATTATGATCATTTGGAGGCTGACACGATACGATATTTGGCGGATAAAGCAAGGCATTTTATCGTTCCTCTTGGTGTGGATAGTCGTATCATCTCATGGGGTGTGCCAAAGGATAAGATAACGGCGCTTGGCTGGGGTGAAGACGCTGAACTTTTTGGAGTGAAATTTAAAGCACGCGAGGCTGTGCATTATAGCATGAGATGGACAAACGATAGGGATAAGACACTGTGGGTTTCATATGTGATAGAGGGTGCCGGACTAAGGCTATTTTGGAGCGGAGATAGCGGATACGGTAAGCATTTTGGGCGTATAGGAGATGAATTTGGCGAGTTTGACGTAGCATTTTTAGAGCTTGATGCGTCAAATCCAGGTTGGCCAAATACGCATATGTTTGGCAACGAAGCGGTTAGAGCTAGCATGGATCTAAAAGCCAAGCGTATAGTGCCGATACATTGGGGTGTTTTTAACCTAGGTGCAAATGCTTGGAACGAAAACATCATAAAAGCCGCAAATGAGGCGAAGCAACTTGGTGTTAGACTTGATGTGCCAAAGCAGGGCGAGAGATACGATCTAAACTATCAAACGCAAGTGTGGTGGGAAGAGTAAATTTATAAAATTACACTTGAAACTTCTCTTCTTAAAGGACCAAATTTCAAGTGCAAAATCAATAAAGCGAGAAGAAAGTGAAAGAGATAAAAGAGCAAAAATTCACAGGCGAGCGAGCACTGTTTAGTGCGCAAAGTTTGATTTTACAAAACTGTATTTTTAAAGACGGCGAGTCGCCGCTAAAACATAGTGAGCAGATACGCGTGACAAATTCGCACTTTGCTTACAAATACCCATTTTGGTATAGTAAAAACATAGATGTCAAAGAGTGTGCATTTAGTCAAATGGCAAGGGCGAGCATATGGTATAGTACTAATTTGCGTTTTACCGACGTGCTCTTTGAGGCTCCTAAGGCATTTCGTAAATCATCTCAAATTTCACTTGAAAATATCACCTTTACAGATGCTGCCGAGACGCTTTGGAATTGCACGGATATAAGAGCTAAAAACATATCGGCAAAGGGTGATTATTTTGCCATGAACTGTGAAAACGTGGAGTTTATTGGGCTAAATTTGGTGGGTAATTACAGCTTTGACGGATGTAAAAATGTGCATGTCAAAGACTCGAAATTGCTCTCAAAAGATGCCTTTTGGAACTGCGAAAACGTTGTGGTCGAAAACTGCGTGATAATTGGCGAGTATTTAGGTTGGAATTCCAAAAATATCACGCTGATTAATTGCACGGTTGAGAGCTTGCAAGGTATGTGCTATATCCAAAATTTAGTTATGCGTGAGTGTATGTGCGCGGATACGACTTTGGCGTTTGAGTATTCTACTGTTGACGTGGAAATTTTAGGCAAAATTCATAGCGTGAAAAATCCACTATGTGGACGCATAAAAGCAAAAGAGATCACAGAAGTGATAATGGATGAAGATCTCGTAGATCCTAGTAAAATAGAGATAATTACCAACTAAAAGGAGATACTATGCAGTATAAAATTTTAAATGACGGCAACAAGATGCCGATGCTTGGCTTTGGCGTGTTTCAAATAGAGCCAAATTTGACACAAAAGTGCGTTGAGGACGCTATATCAGTAGGGTATCGTAGTATCGACACGGCTCAGGCGTATTTTAACGAGGAGCAAACGGGCGCGGCGCTAAGAACGGCGATAGAGGGCGGCGTGAAGCGTGAGGAGCTATTTGTTACGACAAAAATTTGGATAAATAACATGGATAGCGAGACAAAGGCGCTAAAAAGTATAGAAACTTCGCTTAAAAAGCTAGGACTTGACTATCTTGATATGCTTCTCATACATCAGCCATATAACGACATCTACGGCACTTGGCGTGTGATGAAGCGACTAAAAGATGAGGGCGTGTTAAAATCGATCGGCGTTAGTAACTTTTACGCCGACAGAGTGGCTGACTTGTGCGAAAATACGGGCGTGGTGCCAGCTATCAATCAGCTAGAATGCCATCCGTTTTATCAACGAGAAGCGCTAAAAAAGGTGCTTGATAGCTACGGCGTGGCGTTTTGGTCTTGGGCGAGCTTTGCCGAGGGTAAAAATGATATCTTTAAAAACCAAATTTTACAAAGCATAGGTGACAAATACGGCAAAAGCGTGGCGCAAGTGGTGCTTAGATGGCTTATCCAGCGTGATATCTTAGTCATACCAAAGAGCGTGAATGTTGAGCGTATGAGGGAGAATTTTGACGTATTTGACTTTACTTTAAGCGATGATGATATGAAGCTTATCTCTACGCTTGATACGGGTAAAACGCTATTTTTTGACCACACTGACAGCGAAAGAGCAAAGTGGATAATCAACGTTTGGAAAGATAAATTTAAATGAGAAAAATTTTAGTCTTTTTAACGCTTTTTATGGCGTTCAATTTAGTGGCGGGAGAGCAAATGCAAATCATACTAAAAAACAAAAACGGAGAATTTAGAGCGGTTTTGGGTGACATAGATAAAGTAGCAATAGACGGCGAAGTAACAATAGAATTAGTGAAGTAAAAATTTAATAAAAAGGAAAAACAATGAAATACACAAAACTAGGTAACACAGACATTAGCGTCTCACGTGTATGCGTGGGCTGTATGGGATTTGGCGATAAGGATAAGGGTATGGCGTGGAGCTTGCCTTATAATGAGAGTGCAAAGATCATCAAATACACCCTAGAAAAGGGTATAAATTTCTTTGATACAGCGATGGTTTATAGTGCCGGCACGAGCGAAGAGTATGTCGGAAGAGCACTAAACGAATACGCCAAGCGCGATGAGGTAGTAGTAGCGACTAAATTTACACCACGCACCCAAGCCGCGATCGACCAAGGCGTATCAGGGCAAAAATTTATCACTAAATGCGTAGATGACAGCCTAAAACGCATGGGTATGGACTATATTGATCTTTATGTTTATCATTGGTGGGATTATCATACGCCTATGGAGGATATTATGCAAGGCTTACATGAGGTGGTAAAAGCCGGCAAGGTGCGAGCTATCGGCATCTCAAACTGCTATGCATGGCAACTAGCCAAGGCAAATGCATACGCAGAGGCGAACAATCTAACGAAATTTGCAAGCGTTCAGGGGCATTATAACTTGATATTTAGAGAAGAGGAGCGTGAGATGGTGCCGCTTTGCCGTGAGGACAATATCGCTCTGACACCGTATAGTGCGCTTGCCGCGGGACGTTTGGCTAGGCTGGGTGATGAAAAAACTTTGCGCTTAGAAAGCGATAAGGTCGCTAACAGCAAATATGACGCAACCGCCGCACAAGACGCTCTAATCATCGCTCGTGTCGCCGAACTAGCCAAAAAACGAGGCGTTAGCATGAGTGAAATTTCAATATCTTGGCTCATCTCAAAGACCACTTCGCCTATCATCGGTATGACAAAGCCAAGCAACGCTGATGGCGCTGTAAATGCCGTAAATTTGACACTAACGACGGAGGAGATAGCGTATTTAGAAGAGCCTTACGTACCACACAGCATAGTGGGCGTAATGGCAAACGAAGCGATGAAAAAGCCGGGTAGATAAGGTCGGATTTAGGTGGACTATCCGTCTATATGTTACTAAGATGGCTGTGAAGTCTTAAATTTATAGAGATTCTTGCTAATGCAAAAGTGTTTGATTTGTTATTATGTGTTTTTTAATTAGTAATAACCATATTTCATTAGAGAGGAGTTTGGTATAGGTGAAGATTAGGCGGTGGCTATGGGTGTGGCGCTTGGTTATGCAAGCGATGACAGATCAATAAATTCCGCACTTCACGTGTGCCACTAGATGAAATGCTGGTCATGAAGGGGTGAAATTTACCCCTTCTTTCGCTTCACTCCGTCTACACTAACAAGCGCTAACGCTATCCAGATCAGAACAAATGAGGCTAGCTTGCCACTTGATAGCTCTTCGCCAAAGTATATGCCAAGTCCGACCGACATCGTAGGTATGAGGTATTGCATAAAGCCTAGGACGTTAAGATTAACCCTAGTTGTGGCAAGACCGTATATCATAAGTGGCACTATCGTAACCAAACCTGACATTATCATCAAAAAGCCGTCAAATTTCACTCCAAAGTGGCTGATGCCAGTCATCTCAAGGTAGAAAAAGTATGCTAAACAAAACGGAGCTAGTAAAAATGTCTCAACAAAAAGTGCGGCAAAACTAGGCACTTTAAGCCCTTTTCTCACAACTCCGTAAAATGCAAAAGAGACGCCAAGTACAATCGAAACTATAGGTAGATGACCTATGAGATAAACTTGCAAAACAACCGCCGCAAACACCATAAAAATGGCAACTTTTGCCATGATACTAATACGCTCTTTAAGTAAGACCGCACCAAGCATTATGCTTACAAGGGGTGTGATAAACTGACCAAGACCCGCTTCTAAAATTTGCCCGCTACTTACGGCAAAAACAAACGCCCACCAATTTAGTCCTATCAAGGTTCCGCTCAAAAGTAGGGCATTTCTAGTCCTTTTGTCTTTTAAAAGCTGCATCACCTGATGAAATTTACGAGTTAATAAAAGCACAAGTGCCAAAACCGCAATAGACCAAATTATACGATGTATAAGTATCTCAAGAGCCGGGATTTTCGGGCTATAAAGCCTAAAAAATAACGGAAAACAGCCCCATAGAAAAAATGCCAAAAGCCCAAAAGCTAGACCTTTTTTCTGTTCGCTTTCGTTCATATTTTACCTTTTTACTGTTTTTATAAATTTTAGCAGAATTTATTCAATTTTTGATAAGGCGTTTTTTGTAAAATAAATTACAAGTAAAATTAGGAGTAGGGCATGCAAAGACGTGAATTTATGAAAATTTCAGCGTTAGGAGTTATGGCGATGGCAAACGTGTGCGAAACGGCATTACGCACGTCATTTACGGCTCTGTCGCTGTCCGTTTCTAGGGCAAATTCTACCGATGTAACCGACTGTCCCTCGCTGATAGTCGAGGTGATGTGTCTTACGCTTGCTATGCCTGCGACAGCGTCCTCTATGCGGCGTGTTACGCCGTTTTCTAACTCGTCAGGCGATGCGCCAGACTGCGTGACGGTTACGGTTACTATGGGGAAATTTACGTTTGGATCGGCGTTTATCGGTAGGCGGTTAAATGAAAGAATTCCAAGCACGGTAAGCACGAAAAATAGCACGATAACAGGGATAGGGCGGCGGATAGCTAGGGCTGAGATATTCATTTTGTCTCTTTAAACTCTATAAAATTTGGCTCCACGGTGTCGCCCTCGTCGATAAAAGCAGAGGCGCGAAAGACTACGACGTCGTCCGCGTTTATGCCATTTGTTATCTCGACTAGACCTCGCTGCTCCTCGACTGTTTTTGCCTCTTTTTTGTAGATTTTGTTGTTTTTATCTAGGGCGTTTACGCTTTTTGTGCCGTTTGCTTCAAACGAGACAGCCGATAGTGGAAGTGCGAAATTTATGGCTTGTGCTGGCAAATCTATAACCGCACTTGCATAAGAGCCAAGAGTTGCGTTTTGCTCGCTTGTGAGTTTTACATGCACCTTTCCAAGCCTCGTGGCTGGGTCTAGCTCTGGAGATAGATGAGGCGAATTTCGCCATCAAACGTTAGCTGCGAGTTTGTAAGGTTTATTAGCGCTTTTTGGTTTGGTTTTAGAAGCGTTATTTCGTTTGTGTCTGCTTCTACTTCAAGCTCTAAAATGCTATCTTTTGCGATGTTAAAGAGTGCGTCTGAATTTACAAGCGCTCCGGCAACGGCTGATTTTTTGGTGATTAGCCCGCTAACGGGTGCTTTTAGCTCGGTTTTGTTTAGCTGGTGAGCGCTGTTTTCTATCGCCGCTTTTGTTTGATCTATTTGCGCCTTTGCGGACTTTATGTTTGCCCTTGTGGTGGCTACTTTTGCCTCTTGCGCTTCGTAGTCTTGCTTGCTTAGGGCGCTATTTTTTGCAAGATTTTATATCTCTCAAATGTCGAAAGTGCTTCTTTTAAAGTAGCTTCTTGTGCCGTTAGTTCCGCTTCCAGGCGCTTTAAATTTGCCTTGTTTTGTTCTAGCTCGGACCTTGCGCCCACATTTTCTAAATAGGTTAAAATTTGCCCCGATTTGACATTTTCGCCAGCTTCTACTTCAACCGATAAAATTTGCATACCTTGCAAGGAGCTTGCCACCGCCACATCATCACGCGCTTTAAACGTGCCGTAAAGTCGCAAGCTTTTGGTAAATTCCACGCTTTTTGCTTTCACTACGTTTATTTTAGCAAGCGGTTGATCCATATTTTTTGCCTCATCGCTAGAACAACCGGCGAAAAATAGAGTTAAAAAGATAGCCAGAAATATAATTGAATTTCTCATATATAGTCCTAAAATTTACTAAAATAGGGCTCATTATAGTCAAATTTAAGACTATTGTCAATTTCTTGCATTTGGTTTTATAAATTGCTACAATTCTTGTAAAGCAAAATATAGGGCTAAAAGATGAATAAATTCGACATTTTAGGTAATTATAATACGCAAATAGAAGATTCAATCGAAACTTGTATAAAAAACGTAGGCTTTAGTTACAACGAGTTTGCGCTTTTTTATACTTTATATTTTAGCGATGATGGCAAATGCACGCAAAAACAGGTAAGCGATGAGTGGTTTTTGCCAAAGCAAACGGTTTTTAATATCTGCAAAGAGTACCGCGAAAAGGGATGGATAGAGCTAACTCAAAGTAGCAAGGATAAAAGGGAACGGATAGTGTGCTTAACGTCGCTTGGCAAGACGCAGGTTGAGCCCGCGATGGTTAAATTTATAAAAATAAATGAGAGTGCATTTAGCAAATTTGGCGAAAAAAAGAGCGCTAGACTATTTGCTTTACTTGATGAATTTAGTGATATATATAAAAAGCAAGTTGACAATATGAGTCCTCAATAGTTTTCACACTTAATTTTTTGTTAAAATTATGCTTTATATCAAAGGAAAACATGTCATGTCGGAGAGAATTTTTAATAATATAAGAGAAATTTTAAGCGCAAACGGTGCGAAATTTCGTGTGATAGAGCATGAAAAAGCAGGGACGAGCGAGCTTGTAGCAAATGTCAGAAAAAGTGCCTTAGCTCAAGGAGCAAAGGCCTTGCTTTGCACGATAAAGACGTCAAATTTAGATGAATTTGTCGGCTCCAACATGCCGACTTCTCTTTTGCTTGATAAACATTTAAATGTAAAATCCGGTAGATTTCACGTTTTAGCCGTATTTCCAGCAGATCACAGCGCAAATTTAAGCAAGCTAGCAAACGCACTTGGCGCAAATAAGGCATCTCTTGCATCTCCGGCCGAGGTTGAGATCTTGGCTGACTGCGTCTTTGGTGCCGTGCCTCCTTTTAGCTTTCATGAGCAACTTATGCTTGTGGTTGATGAAAATTTATTTAAAAGATATGATGAGATAGCGTTTAACGCGGGGCTTCTTGAGCGCTCTATCGTGCTTGATGTTAAGGATTACGAGCGTATAGCCAAGCCTAGGGTGATAAAATTTGCCGATAACGTAAGACGCGTAGGTAAATTAAGCGTGATGCCTATAGGGGTTGATTGTACGCAAATTTTGAGAATGGATCAAAATGAGGCGATAAATTTTATATGTAAAGCTTGTGAGACAGGGTATGACCTGTTTGATATACCAAGCGGAGGTGAAAGTCTTGCAAAAAAGGCGCTTGAAGATAGTAACGGAAGTGTAAAATTTGCTTTAAATTTGCCAATAAATTTAAATACAAACGAGATAAAATTTAAGATAAAAGAGGTATTAGACATCTTAGGAGTTTCTTGTGTCAAGCTTTGCTTTTTAGACATAAATAGCGATACCATAGAGAAAGCGACGCTTATGGAGGAGCTTGTTAAAGATGGCTTGGTGGCAAACTGGGGAGTTTATGAGACTGGTTTTGATAAGCTCAAAGAGGTTTGTGAGATAACCCAGGTTAGCGCGATAAAAGCTTTGCTTGAGCCAAATACCCTTAAAGAGCTTAAGATATCGTCTTTATGTAAGATAGATCAAAATTTCATAAACTCGCAGAATTTAAAATTTATAAATTTAGCCAAATTTTATGCCGCACAAAAAGATACAACAAAAGAGATGATAATACTCTCATGGCTAACAAGCAGATCGACTGATACTTTGCCTATGTTGAATGATTTAAATGTTATAAAAGACGGCTTTAATGCGCTTAAAATAGGGCTTAAATTTGATGAAATTTTATCTTTGAACGAGGCTTTTAGAAGCTAACATTAAAACTAATAAGGTTTTAATGTTAGCCGTTTGTTAGTAGTAAATTTTGTTTGTCTTTAGGAAGTCGCGTAGGTCTTCGTATTCGTTATTTGCAAAGTAACGCCACTCACCTTCTTTTAAAGTTCCAAGCTCTACACGTCCGAAACTAACGCGTTTTAAGTCCATAACTTCAAGGTCAAAATATCCAAAGAAACGTCGAAGCTCTCGGTTTTTACCCTCGTTTATCATAACGCGAAGCTTTGTATATCCGCCACTACTTCCAAATATATCAAAGGCTACAAATGGGGCAAATTGCATTGAGATTATCTTGCTTTTTGTATGAGCTCCTTTGCTTGCGTCAGCCGCGAAAAATCCCTCTCTCATCGCAGTTTTAACCTCTTCTGTGATCTCGCCTTTTACTTTTAGATAGTATTCACGCTCGATGTCGCTATTCATCAAAGCAGTTGCGATAGCCGGGGCGTCTGTTAGTAAAAGCAAACCCTCGCTAGCATAGTCAAGGCGTCCGATACTAACAAATTTTGAAAACCCGTGAGGTAGATTATCATATATAGTTTTTCGTCCACGGTCGTCTTTTTTAGTTACTAACTCACCTTTTTGTTTGTGGTAAACGATCATTGTAAAGTCTTTTTTGAGTTTTACAAAACGTCCGTTTATTTTGACCTTATCATCCTCGCCCACGCTAACACTCATATCACTAACAACGCGGTTGTTTAACGTTACCTTGCCTTGTTTGATAAGCTCATCGGCTTCACGGCGAGAGTAGTTTGTGTTGTGTGAGATGAATTTGTTTATACGCATTTTTTCCATTATTTTAGTCCTAAGCCGGTTAGGTCGTGTATATGTAAAACACCGGCTATCTTGCCGCCGTTTAACACGACTAGAAGTTGAATTTTATACTCTTCGATGATGCTAAGTGCATCGATAGCCAGGATATTTTCGTTATCCAGCACCTTTGGATTTTTAGTGGCGTATTTTATAGCTTGTTCGTTGATATTGAAATTTTCATCCATTAACGCACGTCTAAGGTCACCATCACTAAGTATGGCAACTAACACTCCGTCTTTGTTAGTTAGCAAGACGTTGCCTAGCTTACCGTGTGTCATCGTATCTATGGCGTTTTTAATACTAACATCTTCGCTAACGATAGGTAGGTTTTGTGTTTTCATGACGTCTTTAACTTTAACAAAAAGTCTTTTGCCAAGAGAGCCACCAGGGTGGAAATTTGCAAAATCCTCTGCTTTAAAATTTCTTTTTTGCATTAAGCAAACGGCTAAAGCGTCTCCTAATGCCAGAGTTAGCGTCGTTGAGGTTGTTGGAGCCGCATTTAAAGGACATGCCTCGCTAACGATATCAAGAGCTAAAACAACATCGCTAAATTTACCAAGCGAACTATCTAAATTTTTAGTCATGCCTATGATCTTTACGCCAAATCTTTTCACATGGGGTAAAATTTTAATTAGCTCGTCACTCTCTCCGCTAAAGCTAATCGCAAGAACCAAATCATCCTTGCCTATCATGCCAAGATCGCCGTGCATAGCCTCCGTAGGATGTAAAAAGAAGCTTGACGTGCCTGTGCTTGCTAGGGTCGCAGCGATCTTAGCGCCGATATGACCGCTTTTGCCAACACCCGTGATTATAACCTTGCCCTTGATCGAATGGATCAAATTTACGGCATTTTCTATCTCTGCACCTAGCTTATCAGCCTGTCTTAAAAGCTCATTGCCTTCTATTCGTAAAACTTCTTTTGCGACTTCGATTAAGTTCATATTTCATGCCTTACATTAGATAAATTATCGGAACGATTGTTGGATATTTTTTAACTTTTCTAAAGATGTGCTTTCTTAAGACTTGACGAATTTGACCTTCAAGCATTCTGTTGTCTTTTAAGAGTTCTTCTTTTACGTTGGTTAAAAACTGCACCAAAACCTCTTGCATCTCGCGACTAAACTCTCCGTCTTGTTTGTTTGCGACAAGTCCGTAGCTAATAACGCGTGGTTTGCCGATTAGCTTTTGGTTATGGCTTGAAATTTGTGCGATTATCATTACTACGCCCGACTCTGCTAGGTTTTGTCTGTCGATGACAACATCGTCTGCGATTTGTTTATTGATCTGATTGTCTATAAATACCTTGCCGATTTTTACCGTTTTGATACGTTTCATGTATTTTTGACAAACTTCTATTTGATCGCCGTCACTCATTAGATAGATGTTTTTCTCATCGACCCCACAGCTTATCGCAGTCTCTTTGTGCTTTGCTATGTGGTTGTATTCGCCGTGTACCGGTAGGAAAAATTTAGGCTTTATTAGCCTAACCATAAGCTTTTGCTCTTCTTGGGCGGCGTGTCCAGAGACGTGAATTTCACTAAAGTCTTGATAGGCAACTTTTGCACCGCTTTTGATTAAGAAATTTAGCACTGTCGATACGCTACCTTCATTGCCCGGTATAGCCTTTGAGCTGATTATTATCTGATCTGTCGGTTTGATCTTTATGTATTTGTGTTCGTCGGTTGCCATTCTGTAAAGTGCGCTCATAGTTTCGCCTTGACTTCCGGTGGTTACGATAAGCACCTCGTCGTCTTTATATTTACCGACTTCGTTTGCGTCGATAAAAATTTTGCGATCAAGTTTGATATAACCTAGTTCCATCGCCGTAAATAAATTTCGCTCCATGCTTCGTCCGATGACACAAACTTTACGGTTGTATTTTAGTCCCCACTCTATAGCCTGATAAACACGGTGGATGTTAGAGCTAAATGTGCTCATTATCACACGTCCTTTTGACTTGGCAAATATCGCGTCAAATGTCTTTCCGACGCTGCTTTCGCTCTTTGTAAAGCCTTCTCTATAGCTATTTGTGCTGTCGCTCATCAAACATAAAACACCTCTTTCGCCGTAGTGAGCCAGGCGTCCAAGGTCGCTAGGATAGCCGTCTATCGGAGTGTGATCTATCTTAAAGTCGCCGGTGTGGATTATTGTTCCTGCCTTTGTTGTTATGGCAAGTGCGCTTGCGTCAATGATAGAGTGCGTGATATGTATCCATTCTACCTCAAATTCACCTATCATGTAAGGTTTTCGCTTTTCAACAGAGCGAAATAGCGAGCGTTCGCTTTTTAGACCATGTTCCTCAAATTTATTGTTTATCATACCAAGCGGAAGCGGAGTGGCATAGATAGGAAATTTAAACTCTTTAAAAAAATAAGGAACAGCACCGATATGATCTTCGTGCGCGTGAGTGATGATAATGCCTGCGATCTTGTCTTTTATCTTTCTTACGTAGTCAAAGTCCGGGATCAAGATATCAACTCCGTGCATACCTTCATTTGGAAAACTCATGCCGATATCTACTATGATAGCCGAGGTTTCGGTTTCAAATATCGTCATATTGCCGCCGATCTCGCCAAGTCCGCCAAGTGGGGTTATGCGGATCTTGTGGTCGCTTGAGTTTAGATATTTTAGTGGTTCAAGTATTAATTCATGTGCAGCTTCGTTTGCTTGCATCGCAGAAGCTATGTCTTGCTGCCAGGGTTCGTTACCGCTTAGTTTTGCAGGTAAATTTCGTTTGATCTTTTTCTTTCTAGCTTTTTTCTCACCTGTTTTTTCGACCTCGTTGTTAGTGTTAGCGGCTGGTTGGTTAGTCTCTTTTTTTACATTTTTGTTAGCTTCATTACTAACTTTTGGAGATTTTTTATTAGTGTGTTTGTGTGGTTTTTTACTGGACAATGGCGCACTTTCGGTATGTTGCTCTTCGTTACCAAACGGAGCTGCAAAGAAATTATCTATAACGCTTTGAGTTTGTGAGCCGTTAGTAGCTACTAATGCTGTGCTTTCGCTGTTAGTTTGTTTGTTTTTGTTTTTTGGACGGAAGCGTCGTTTTTTATTTGTTTTTCCGCTACCCGTTACTTCGTTGTTGTTTTCGTTCATTATCTGCCTTTATTTGTTTGTAAATTTCTAAATACAAGGCGACATTTGACTCGTGAGGACGTAAATTTGTATTTAAATTCATCTCTAAAAAGAGTTGATTTAATAAATTTTTATCAAATCTTGAGCTTAGGTTTTTAAGTAGAGTTTTTCTGGGGGCGCTAAAACAAATCTTTAGAAATTCCCCAAAGTTTTTATACTCGCTTAAATTTTTAAATAAACCAAACTCTCCTAAAAGTTCATGACTTTTAGTTATTTGCAAAACTGATGAAACAACCTTTGGCTTTGGCTCAAAACACTCCGGTGCTACGTCAAACAACAACTCACAAGAGCCGTTTAAATTTGCTAAAACTCCAAGAGCGCTAAAGTCGCTATCTTCGCCCTTACAGGCAAATTTAAGTGCGACTTCTTTTTGTGTCATGGCTATTACGCCTACGCAAAGTTCGTCTTGCAAGGCGGACAATATCATCTTTGTGGCAACATAATATGGAAGATTTGCCACTAAAATATATGGTTTATCGCTTAGGCTTTGTTGCTCTCGCCACGCCTCATTCGCATCTTTGTTTATCAGTCTAAATCGTCCCTCTTTGACTTCTTTTTGAAATTTTTCATTCAAGATCGGCACTAGCTCATCATCTATCTCATAGCTTGTGAGCAAAAAGCCGCTATTTAAAAGCCAAAAGGTCAAATCACCCAAGCCAGGCCCAATCTCAACTACGTTTTTATTAAAATTAGGTGTAGTTTCGTTGGGAATCGCTTTGATGATCTTGCTTAAAACGCCTTGATCTTGTAAAAAGTTCTGTCCAAATTTCTTTTTTGCTTTTATCATCACTTTTCCTAAATAACGGGCGATTATAACCAAAAAATACTTATAGCAACATTACTTGTTGTATTTAATGGCTTAGTTTTAATATTTAGGTAGTATAATTTTAATAAAGGATTTCAAAATGTATGCGATAGAAGTTAAAAATTTAACCCATTTTTACGGCGAGAAATTAATCTATCAAAATTTAAATTTTAGCGTAAAAACAGGTAATAT
>NZ_JADBJH010000015.1:0-51219 GCF_014892335.1 Campylobacter sp. 7477a | reverse complement strand
CTCCACATCGATCATATAGCTTGTAGCATTTAGATTGTGAGATACCGACTTTACGCTAAATTCTACATTTTCAAGACCTGCCACGCCTAAAACTTTCAGCTTTCCACCGGCTCTTAATTCTCTGCCCGTAGCCGTAAGCGAGCCGTTTATTCCGCCGCGTTGCAGCTCATTTAGCTTTGCTTCGCCTTTTTTAAAGGCTTCGTTATCGCTCTTTGGCTCGGGGATATTTAGCTTATAGGTTTGCTCTCCACTGCCTACTTTAGCCTGTTTATCTTTGCCCTCTTTGCTATCGTGCCACTGCACGATTACGGCAGAGTAGCTGTTGCGGTTTGCTTCCGTGATGCTTAGGCTTTCACACTCGGTCAAGGCTATTTCAAAGATTGGCAGGCTCTCGTTTTTTGGCGTGTTTGACGTTTGACTCTCATCGCCTTTTGCGTCCTTGCTTGTAATTATTATTGTATTATTTGCTACTTTCATTATATAACCATAGTCAAAGCATAGTCCATATAAAAAGTCAAGATCGCCAATATCGTTTTGCAGAACGGAGGCGATAGGCTGATCCGTTCCGCTAGTTTTTGCCGACAGGATGTTTTCGCCTGCTATCTTTGAGGCTATACTAAAAAGGCTAGTATTTTCCCAGCTTCTACGTTTGGCTATCTTCCCCGGACTTGCGAAATTTACGGCAGTAGCTCTTACTTCTGTTGTGTTGGCTTTGTAATCACGCGTGGCGGTTTGGACTGAAAATTTGCCGCAATGATAAAGATTGTCGCCATATCCCAGCCAAAGCTCCAGCTGATCTCCAAATATTGGTTTGGCGTATATGCCATTTACAACAAAGCTTATTTCATCACTTTCGCTTCCCTCTTTATCTTCGTAGTTTAGGCTTATTAAGTTTGTTTTGATTTTAGCGGTGATGTCGTTACCTTTAGCGAGTAGTTTAAAATTTGGTTTTCTTACCATAACGTTTTCTCGTTTTTTATCTCTTTTACCTTTATTTTAGGCAAAAAGACTTTATCTCCAGCCCTTAAAATAGCGTTTAAATGACTATTAAAGGCTAAAATTTCGGCAAAGTTTTCTAAAGTGCCGTAATGTTTATAAATGATAGTATCTAAACGCTCATTGTCGCTAGCTATATAAATTTTATCCATCATAATCCCTTTTAAGCTCTAAACTAAATCCTTGTGTAAAAAATAGTCCATTGTCTGTAAAAACCGCTTGGCTCTCGCTTATCTTTGTTATAATAAATTTGCCTAGATATTTGCCGTATCCTGTTACTAAAGGGTAGCTAAGCCCGGCACCAGCTAGAGCATAAAGCTCTTTTAGAGCCTCTTGCTTATCTCCGCTATAAGGCAGAGTGTGTCCGTCTATTTTTATACTCTCATTTCCTAAATTTGCACGAAAGAGCGCAGGATAGTTATTTATACGATCATTTGAGCTAATGCCAAATTCGCTCTCTTTTGAGATAGAATCCGTTTGCTTCCAGTTAAATTTAAATCCGCCTGAGATCCGAACATATCGGTCAATACGCCCATTTGAGCTCTTTTATCCACTTTCGCCAAAGCGTTTAAAAACATATCAAGCCCACCGCTTGCGTCACGCTGCATCGCTACCTTTAAGTAGTTTGCATCCATTCCCATGCTTTTTAGAGCTTCTTTAAATTTCTCATCCTGTCCGTCAATATTTGCAAGTTTGTTAAAAAGCGAGTTCATAGCGGTACTTGCTACTTCCGGAGCTTTGCCGAGAGATAAAAAGCTACTTGCAAGGGCTGAAATTTTATCGCCTTTTAGTCCTAAAATAGAGCCCGATCCCGCCGTGCGACCGATCACGTTTATTATATCTCTTGCATTTACCATTGACATTTTATCGTCAAGGTAGTTTATCTTATCGCCAAGCACGGCTATCTCATCGATGCCTAGTTTTAGGTTATTCATAACTGACGCTGTTAGTAAAAAACCAGTAGTAGAGTGCCCACTTACTACTGTTTCTGTAGTAGCACTTAACTGGGATTTATCTAGTGTTACCCATACACCAAAACATACACTTGTAAAAGCAATTGGAAACATAATAGACTTTGCAATAAAGCCATTTTGTGGGTCTGTTATTCCCCACTGAAGTATTAGCCCATTTGGCAGTTTTGTATAGCCGTTTGAAGATTTTGAGCTATCAAAGCTTTCATCCAAAAAGCTTTTTACTGCTTTTTCAGTTACTGCTACATCTTCAGCATTACCAGTGATTGAGTTTTTGAGTTTGGTTATACCTGCTTTTGCTTCTGTTGCGTATATGCTATCGTCTATTTGGTTTGCGTTCGGCTCTTTAACACCAGGCTTAGCCACACTTCGCTTTTAGGGATCTGCGCGCCCTTTGTAGGCGTGTTTTTAGCGATTATTTTGTCTAAAAACGCCTCGATTGACGCCTTATAAAGCTGCGCATTCGCCGAGTCGTATTTATCGTTTAAAATACCGCTTACGGTGCCCTCTCCCTTGCCGATGTGCCTCGCTAATAGCGCGTTTGTTACGCCGTAAGCCTTGCAAAGCTCAAATTTCTCTTTTAAATTCATACTTTCTCCTTTATTACATTTTTATAAATACCGTATGTCTCAAGCAACGGTACACTCATGCGACGATGCGAAGCAAGGCTCTCTTTGAAGTTAAAATTTGCGACAAAAAGCACAATACCTATCACGCTAAGCACGACAAAAATCCCGCGCCAGTCTGTAACTTTAAGCAGAAACGATCCGCCGATAGGAGAAAGAATGGGTGCTAGCGAATTTATAACCATCATGAGTGAGAAAAATTTAGTCATCTCATGACCGCTGTAAAGATCACCTACTACCGCACGAGCGATAACTACGCTGCCCGCACTTGAGAGTCCTTGGATAACCCTCATAAAGATAAACATCTCGATACTTGCGGTAAAAAATATACAAATCGTGCTTATAGTATAGATGATAAGCGATATCGTAAGAGGCAGTTTTCGTCCGAATTTATCACTTATAGGGCCGATTAACAACTGTCCGATCGCAAGTCCTGCCATACTTGTGGTAAGGGTGAGTTGCGTAAGCGAGGTTGAGGCGTTAAACCAATGCGAGATAGACGGAAGTGCTGGAAGATAAAGGTCGATGACAAATGGTCCAAATGCGGAAAGTGCACCCAAAAAGAGCAATAAAAATATTTTTGAATTATGTTTGCGTTTCATGATTTCCTCAAATTTTAAAGGGGCGATTATACTATTTCAAACTAAATTTAAATGAAATTTGGATTTCACTTATTTAGTATAACCACATACTCTTTTATAAGTCTTTCGAGGCTAAATTTGGCATTTCTAGGGCTTGTCGAAGGAAGAGGCGTGACGTTTTTGCCCGTTGCTTGTAAAATTTCGTCTTTTAAAAATTTGTTGCAAATTTCATAAGCTTTACCGCCGTTTGCATAAACTTGCCTGATCTTTGCCGTATCAAAAATCGGCCTTAAATTTACAGGAATTATCCGCCTCATATCAGCGTCACTTGAACCCTTTATCTCGCACATCAAAGCGGCGTCATAAAGAGCGATCTTATGTTTTAGCAAAAACTCTATCTTGCCATTTGTCTCTTTTGGAATTTGCTCGTTAAAAAGTGAAGCAAGAACTTTATAAAAGCGATTTTGAGGATGTGAATAATAAAATCCGGCCTCACGTGAGATAACTGACGGAAATGAGCCGAGTATTAAAATTTGCGAATTTTTATCAAAAATCGGCTCAAAAGGATGAGTATAACTAGCGCTTTTCACTTCGCTTGCTCTTTTTAGCGCTTAATGTAAAGCTCTCGTCTATGAAGTCAAAAACTTGTTCTTTTGAGATATCGCTGTTTAAATTTATGCTTATCCAGTGCTTTTTACTCATATGATACGCTGGGATTATACGAATTTGATCGTGCAAAAGATAAACAAGAGATGGATCGCACTTTAAATTTAAAAGTTCTACTTCGCCTTTAAATTTCTGCCTTGCCTCATCGCTAAAATCAAGACTTTTAGCATCTGCCGATAGTATGATAGCAAACCATTTTTGGTTGTCCTTATGTCTAAAAACATTGATTTTAGGGTATTTTTCAAACACCTTCTCGCCCTCTATGTCAAATTTATCTTTTATGTAGCTTGCGATACTTTCTTTTAGACTCATACTTTTCCCCTTTAAGATAATCACAAAATGTATTTTACCTCAAATTTATTTTAATCCCTTGTAACGATCAAAAGCATCTTAAATTTATCCATCACCTTTAGTCCATGTGGAACTTTACCGGGCATCACGATACTATCGCCCTCTTTTATGTTAAATTTCTCATCACCTATGGTAAGATCAAGCTCTCCGTCAAGCGCAACCAAAAGTGCGTCTCCTGGTGCTGCATGCGTAGAAAGTTGTGTATTTGCACCAAAACTCATCAAAGTCACAGTTGCTTTATCGTTTTTAACAAGAGTTTTACTTACCACCTTGCCATCTTGATATCCTACCGCTTGGACTAGGCTAAATACAGCCGCCTTATCTAAATGCTCTATCATTACATTCTCCTTAAAAGTTATCAAAATCAATTTACTCTGCTTTTTTGCAACAAATTTACGCCAAACACCATTTTCTATAAGACAGCTCTCGCCCGTTTTTAGCATAACTTCCCGAGTGTCATAGGTAAGCAAAATTTCACCGTGCACTACCCATGCAAGGCAGTCTGAAAAAAGCTTTTCTTTATCGATCTCCTCACCTTCATCAAGAGCGTAGATATCTGTGTGTAAAATTTTATTTATAAATAATCTTTGACTAACTATGCTAGCATGCTCCATCAAGATATCATTGGTGAAATTATAAATTTTTGCCATTTTTATCCTTTTTATTTATTTCGGATAATTATAGTATGATTTAAAAATGTTTTTATAGATGTAGGTCAAGGGTCAAGGGAGTAGATAAAATATTAATGATTATTTTCTTTATATTGGCTCAAATTTATATCATTTTTACCAAATTCTTTCTTCTAATTCCTTTTGATAAATTTTATATAATTCAATAAAAATATTATCGATCAATAATAAAATAGAAAACCATAAAAAATAATTTCTTGCATGCTCATCTTGATTCTTCAGCACAGTCAAATCTGGTAAATTTTGCTGGTAAGATAGTGTATTGTGTGCGATTCTGTTTCTTTGACTGTATAACAACTCGTATTTATCTTGAATTATATTTTCCACTAAATTATTTTTATTTTTTAAATATTGATTTTCTTTTATAATATTACTTTTAGAAAAATTTTCAAAAGAGCATTGGTCCCATATTGCTAAATTTGTATTTTCAAAAACGCTCTTTACAAATTGAAACGAACCCTCTTTTACTCTTTTTTTAATATCTGCATTATCAAAAAGATTTAAATCTTTTATTTGCTTACATAGTGATTTGTATATATCATTCTTTGCCTTATATGTTGAGCACTCTCCTAGTTGAAATTTATTACTTAAGAAATCTCTTCTAAATTCAAAGTCGTTGGTTGCGATTTCCCATATTATGCATTTCATTTTTTGTTCTTGATAACCTGTCATTTTTAGAAAAGTAGACTGCATTATATAGTCGCATAGCGGGTATGTTTCCACACCTGCGCCTATACCTGAACTGGCAATAATAGTCTCTTTTAAAATAACCGACATTGATGTTAAAATAAAATCATCATGCTTGCTCATATGTTACATCCCTTATAGCATATTTGCTGTATATCTCTATGGAACTGCCGATCCTTGATTTAAGATATTTAATTGCGCTTGGATTTTTTTTATGTAAATACACATTTTTAAACTTTGCAATTTCTTGATTTAACTCGCCAAGCAACTCATCTTTCTTTTCAAGTTCTATTTTAAATTTTTTAAACATAATAAAATAGATCAACCCAAACAACTTAACGTCCATATCAATAATTGATTCATATTTTGCAAATAAACCAAGCTCAGATAAAGTTTTTTCTATACTATTAAATGCAAATTCATGATTTGTATCTTTAAAAATATCATAATATGACACAAATAAATTAGACGTATTTTCTCCCACTAAAGAATAAATATACTCTTCATAATATTTTTCCATTTTTCTAGCAAATCCTTTAGCTAGACCATCTTGACTGCCATCTTTTTGATATTGAGACAACAAGGCAAGATATCTTACAAAATCCATCTTGGCATCATTGACAAATATTTTGTTGACAAATTCAGGCTTAAAATATTTTGTCAAATCTTTGTTTAAGTAATACAACGCAGATCTACTTTCTTGAGGCAATAATGTTTCACCCTGCATATTTATATTTCTAAATACTTTGGAATAAAAATTTTGTTGTTGTTTTTGGTCGTTTGTATTAGGAACTAGATATGAAAAACCTAAGAAATTATTATTAAAAAAATCATCATCAACCTCATAATCCATATTTGCATAATTACCGTCAATTATATTATTTTTAATTTCGTTCTTCTCTCTTCCTTTTTTGACAAGACTATTAAAATTCCACTCTAAAATATTATCCATAAGCCCTTCGTCTATAGGATTATCATCTTCGTCCGCAAAGCCAATTTGCTCCTTGCTAGCAAAAGATTTTTTGTCGGGAAACAATCCAAGATATGCCAGCAATATACTTGTCAAGCGCTGCTGTCCATCCAAAATTAAATTAACATTTTTTCCATCTTCTTCAAAACTTCCTATCGTTATAGGTGGAATAAATTGTTTTTCTTTAAAAGCTTTTATAAGTTCTTTTGTTTTTTCTTGTTTCCAAACAAAATATCTCTGGTATTCTGGCAAAATAATATTTCTTTTTAAAATTAAATTTATCCAATGCTTTAATGAATACTCACCGTAATAAATTTTATTATCCACAATCTTTCCTTTGTTTAAAGATTACAATTACTTATTTGACTTGTTATTACAATCTTATCTTAATATTTGTCTTTTTTGCAATGGGTTATAGAAAATAGATTTTCATCAATTATATATTTTTAAACATCCGATGTATAATTTTGTTTATGGCATTGGTTTTAACGATGGCTTGCATCAATAGCACATGCCACTAAAAACCACTTTTAAAATTTTTAATAAATTTATGTAATTTTATATTTTATTTTAAAACAACCAGGATTGCACTGTATTATTTTTACAAATAACACAATTTAACCCTAGTTGCTTAAATGCTTTTTATTTAATAATAGCTTATTCCCACTCGATCGTTGCAGGTGGTTTTGAGCTTATATCATAAACTACGCGGTTTATTCCCTCAACCTCGTTAATTATACGACGTGATACATTTTCAAGCAGGTCATAAGGAAGTCTTGAAAAGCTTGCCGTCATGCCATCACTAGCATCTACCACACGGATACAAACAGCGTTTTCATAAGTGCGGTTATCACCCATTACGCCTACGGAATTTACATTTAAAAGCACGCAAAATGCTTGCCATGTTTTGTTATACCAGCCTGTGCTTTTTAGCTCATCGCGAAGTATCACATCGGCTTTACGAAGAAGCTCCAAGCTAGGCACATTTACTTCACCCATTATGCGTATAGCAAGTCCTGGTCCCGGGAACGGATGACGGAAGACAAGATCGCGAGAAAGTCCTAGCTCAAGGCCAAGCTGTCTAACCTCATCTTTAAAAATTTCACGTAACGGCTCGATAAGCTCAAATTTCATCCAGTCAGGCAAACCACCGACATTATGATGACTTTTTATCGTTTTACTAGCACCAACAACCGAACTCTCGATGATATCGGTGTAAAGTGTGCCTTGTGCTAGGTATTTTACATTTGTGTGCTTTTTGGCTTCAGCGTCAAACACCTCGATAAACGTCTCGCCGATTATTTTACGTTTCTTCTCGGGATCGGTAACTCCTGCTAAACGACTTAAAAACATTTCACTCGCATCAATAACTATCAAATCAACGCCTAGACGAGTTCTAAATGTAGCCTCAACTTGCTCACGCTCATTTGTGCGAAGTAGACCGTTATCAACAAAAACAACTATTAAATTATCTTTTATACAATGTGCCAAAAGTGCCGCCACGACAGAGCTATCAACACCACCGCTAACTGCACAAAGCACCTTGTCATCGCCTACTTTAGCCTTTATACGCTCCATTTGCATTTTAGCAAAGCTTCCCATATTCCAAGTGCTTTCACAACCACAAATATGCTTAGCAAAATTCTTTAAAATTTGAGAACCAAACTCGCTGTGCTGGACCTCCGGGTGAAACTGCATGGCATAAAATTTACGCACATCATCACCAAACACACAAAACGGTGAATTTTCGCTAGTCGCCAAAGGCTCAAACCCTTGCGGTAAATTTTCAACTATATCAGAGTGGCTCATCCATGCTATTTGAGAATTTGGAGTATCGGCAAACAAAACATGCTCTTTTACTACATTTAGCTCTGCCTTACCATACTCTTTTTTATTTGCCGCAGCAACCTTTGCTCCGAAGTTATGAGCTAGAAGTTGCATGCCGTAGCAAATTCCAAGTATCGGAAGACCTAATCTAAAAACTCCCTCATCGCAAAAATAAGCATCGGCCGCATATACACTTGCAGGACCTCCACTTAGTATTATACCTTTTGGCTCTTTTGCCTTTATATCGTCAAACTTGGCGTTAAACGGTAAAATTTCCGTATAAACACCCTGCTCTCTTAAACGACGAGCGATTAGCTGAGTATACTGCGAGCCAAAATCCAAAACAATAATGTCAGATGTTTTCATTAATAAATCCCTAAAATTTCAAACTGGACATACCAAATAGCGATCGAAACAACATATCCGACAACTATTTTCCATGCCTGGCTCATATGTGCGCCAAATGTGTAAATGCCTTTTAGTTTTCCCATTACGCCTACACCGGCAGCAGATCCAAAGCTTATCATAGAACCACCGATACCTGCTGTTAACGTAACAAGCAACCACTGATCTATACCCATACTAGGGTTTGATTTAAGAACTGCAGACATTACCGGAACATTATCAACGATAGCCGAAACGAAACCGACCGCGATGTTGATCGCGCTAAGACCGAATACATCATAAAGTTTGATAAGATAATCCAAGAAACCAAGGAAGTGAAGCGCGCCGACGGCTGAAAGGATACCAAAGAAAAATATCAACGTATCATTTTCTATCTTTGACATAAAGTGAAATAAGCTTATAGGCTCTTCGGTTTTATTTACTTTCTTAAAGATGTATGTGTAAATTCCTAAAAGTGACATACCAAACATCATGCCAAACATCGCAGGAAGATGGAAAAGCTGGTGTCCAAGAACCGCCGAAACTATCGTAAACACACCAAGATATATGATAACTTTACCACCCTTTTTAATTGAAAATTTAGGCTCGTTCTCAGGGTCAAAGTGCGGGCTTCCTTCCGGAACGCTCTTAACAAGCAAAAGAGCGGTAACAAGCCAACCGATGATAGAAACCGGAAATAAAAACAAGAAATCCACAAAAGGAGCTTTACCTGCAGCCCAAACCATAAGCGTAGTAATATCGCCAAACGGGCTCCAAGCACCGCCGGCATTAGCCGCTACAACGATATTTATAGCGCCTGCAACCAAAAATGGCTTATTGGTTCTATCTATTGTCAAAAGAACAGTTGAAAGGATAAGCGCGGTAGTTAGGTTATCGGCAACCGGGCTTAAGAAAAATGCAATAACACCTGTTAGCCAAAATAATTTTTTATACGTGTAACCTTTTGAAACAAGGTTGTATTTAAGGGTATTAAATACGTCTCTGTCGATAAGTGCTTCTATATAAGTCATCGCAACTGTTAAGAAAAATACAATCTGCGCGATCTCTAAGATAAGGTGATTTACTTCGTTATTTAACGGATGGACATCCATGCCATGGATAACCATGTAGATGCCAATTAGCATAAACATAAACGTACCTATAAAAAGCGCGGGTTTTGCTTTATTTACGTGGTATTTTTCCTCGGCGGCGATAAAATAATAACCGACGACGAATATAATTAAGCAAAGTATTCCGACCCATGTCGTGCTAAGGTCGATGTGCTCCGCACCGGCTGACTCTGCACCGCTTGCAAATAGCGAACAAAGCATCAGCAACATTAATGAAAGAATTTTCATAAATTTCTCCTATTTTTGGTTTTAAAAACGATGTATTTTACTTAAAACTACATAAAATTTATTTAAATTTTATTTAAAGGTTTGAGTTTTGCTCTCTTTCACAGGCTTATCTCCATAAAACGGATCCGCCTTGTAACCGCACCCCATTAGGAAACTTAAAATAAAAAATGATAAAATCGTCTTATGAAAGATGCTAAAAATTTGATTGAACATATCTATAAAAATCCTCTATATAAAAATTTACACAAAGCCAATGACTGCAGAGAGCTAGTCTTGCTTATGAGTAAAACGTATCAAAGTTTAATAGCCTTTTGCTACCTAAAACACACCACACTTTACTTTGCTCTTAAACATCCTCTAGCCCTGCAAGAACTTAGGCGAGATAGTAGTATAAATATGATAAAAGGCTTATTAAAAGCGCATTCAAGCATCAAAAAAGAGAGCAACTTAGGCTCAGTAGAGGATATAAAATTTTTTGTTACAAAAAGTCTTAGATTTTTGCAGCCAACACAAAACGAGTTAAAAATTTTATGCCCAAAAAGCAAAGGAAAATTTGCAAATTTAGCCAAAGATGAAAAAATACACGCCAAATTTGAAGAGATAAGAGCTATTTTGCAAGCTAGAAACGATAAATTTAATGCTAATTGACGAGATAAAAACTCTACCAAACGAACCTGGCGTCTATCAGTATTTTGATAGTGCAAACCGCCTTTTATACGTAGGCAAGGCTAAAATTTTGAAAAATCGTGTCAGAAGCTACTTTAGCTTTTCTAACGGACTTTTGCCAAGCCCAAAAGTAAGCCCGCGCATACATAAGATGTTAAGCGAAACCGTCCACCTTGAATACATCGTAACGTCAAGCGAAGCTGACGCATTAATCCTTGAAAACTCCTTTATCAAGCAACTTAAGCCAAAATATAACATCTTGTTAAGAGACGACAAGACTTACCCTTATATATTTATAAATTTAAATGATGATTTTCCTAGGTTTGAGATAACACGAAAGATAGTAAAAGGTTCAAATATACGCTATTTTGGACCATATTTCAGTGGAGCTAGAGAACTACTTGACGCTATTTACTTAAATTTTGCTCTTGTGCAAAAAAAGTCATGCCTTAAAAGCAAAAAGGCGTGTTTGTTTTATCAACTGGGTCGCTGTAAAGCACCTTGCGAGGCTAAAATTTCAGCAAGCGACTATGCTTTAATCGTAAAGGAAGCCATGCATGCTTTGCAAAATCCAAATTTGCTCATTGAGCGCCTATCAAAAGTCATGTTAAGCTATGCGCAAACCCAAAACTACGAACAAGCCGCAGCTGTTAGAGATCAGATAGAGACGCTAAAAAACATGCAGATAAAAGTCGAAGTCGATCTTGCCAAGCTTGAAGACTTTGAAGCTTACGCAGTAGTTGCTTCGCACTCTTTGCTTTGTGCGATTAGATTTAGTGTTCAAAACGGTAAGATAAACGGAGTAAAAACATCTATCGCAAATGCAAAAGATAGCGATGAAAGCACGATAAACGAAGCTTATAAACACATTATCCTTGAAAGCTTCGCGCCTGATCAACCATTTATAAGCACTAAAATTTATACCCTTGATGAATTTGAAGATACAGCGCTGGTTGAGAAAATTTTAAACGAGAGGCACTCTACTAGGAAATTTAGCATACAAACGCCAAAAATCGGCGAAAAACGTAAAATTTGCGAGATCGCCGCCAAAAATGCCCACATAAGCATAGAAAAATATCTTAAAACAACACAAAGCGAGCTACTTGAAGAGATCGCAAACTACTTTGAACTTAGCACGACACCTTATGTTATCGAAGCTTTTGATAACTCACATTTATTTGGAGAGGCAACAGTTGGTGCTATGGTGCGTTATGAAAACGGTGAATGGACAAAACAAAACTACCGCCACATGCATTTAAGTGCTAAAAACGACTACGACCAGATGAAAGAGAGCCTAAGTGCTCGAGCGCTTAGATTTGATAAACTTTCCCCGCCCGATCTTTGGGTGCTTGACGGCGGAGAGGCTATGCTTAATCTAGCTTGCGAAATTTTAGCAAGTAGTGGGACAAATATCGACATTATCGCCATTTCAAAAGAAAAAGTAGACGCAAAAGCATACCGCGCAAAAGGCTCGGCAAAAGATAAAATTTATACATTAAAAGGCAAATTTAGCCTTGGCACAGATGATAAAAAACTACAATTTTTCCAAAAGCTACGCGATGAAAGCCACCGTTTTGTTATAAATTTCCACCGTAAAACAAAACAAAAACAAAACATGCAAAACTCAAAACTCGCACAAGCCGGGATTTCGGCGGGACAGATTGTGAAGTTATTAAATTTTTATGGAAGTTTCGATAAAATCTATACGGCAAATTTGGACGAAATAGCAAACGTTACAAATAAAAGCGTTGCGCGAAAGATCGACAGCCTTAGGCAATCCGAAACATAAAGGAAGCTTGTGATACTCTATGATAGTTCTTATAAAATTTTCGGCATGGGCGGTAAAAGCCTTAGAATTTTACATTACGACAGTTTTGATGACTTTATGGCTAGAAACAGCGATCTTGACGATATTTGTGAAAACTATAAAAAAGAAGACAACTTAAGCTTTGTTCAAGATATCCTAAAGTCCCCAAAAAGCACAAAAGCAATTACTTTACGCACCAAAGACAATAAAAAAATAGAAGCAACCGCCAAGGTTTTACAGCTAAGCCTTGCTAGCGGCGAGAGTATGTATGAGGTTGTTTTACTTTTAGACGAGGACTTACTTCCGGTTGCTAATACAACATACGACGACGAACTTCCTGCACTTAGACTTCCTGTTTTTAGATACCTAAGCATGAACGAACAAAGTAAAATTTCAAACACCATGCTTGATGATACTTGGTTTGAAAGAACGAGCAAATTTCTAAACATCAGCTATGAAGAATTCGCCTCATACCTAAATGTCTTGGTAAAAGGGATAAATAAAAACAGCATAGCTTTGCATAACGCCTTGATGTCGCACGACACGACGCATGTAGCAAAGATAATCTCCATACTAAAAGAACCTGCCGTAAATTTACACGTAACACCTCTTGTTAAAATTTACGAGTCGGTTCAAAATGACAATGCAATAGACCTCGGTGCGTTTATACTAAATATCCGCAACAGCCTAAAAAGCCTAAATAGACTAATAAGAAAATACGGTAGAAAAGTATAATATGAAATTTTTTAAAGACTACACACTTTTGATCTCAATTGTAGTAGCGATAATGTTTAGCGCCTACACAAGTTACGAATACATGCAAAAAGCCACCATCTCAAACGAGCTAATCTCAAACATCAAAAAGCAAACCCTGCTTAAACAGATGACTCAAACCCTCATACAAGAACGTAGAAGTGCATTAAATTTTATAAATAATCCAACCCCTAAAAACGAAGAAGACTTTAATAACCTACACGCAAAAAGTAAAAAAATCACCGATGAAATTTCAAAACTTTTTGAAGACATGCCAGAATACAAAGCCGATCTCATACAAAATATAAAATTTCTAAGAGAAAACATACAAGATGCCAAGCAAAAGTATTCGACCGCGTTTTTATACTTTTTTCAACGCATAAATAGCTCAATGATAGAGAGTTACTTAACAGCTCAAAATTCAGACATCAACTTGGACTTAAAAATTTATATCACGATCTTAAATAAAATTTACTCAAATTTAGGGCTCATAAACGAATCCCGCAGTTATATTTCCGAAGCACTGTCAAACCACCAAATCGTAACGCAAGAAAATATCATGAGATGGCTAAATGATGAAATTTTAGAGCAATCACAAATCAACCTCTTGCCACAAAACGAAGTAAAAGCCCAGATAGAAAAGCTTATAAACAGTAAGCAAACCATAGATATGCTAAGTGAATTTTCAGATCTATATCTTAACATCGTATCATCTAAAGCGCATGAAATTTCATCTGATGATATAAAAAAGATAGATCAATTCGAATACTATAAATTTAGTATCTTGCTTGAGTTTTCAGATCTTGTCGAAAACAAGCTGATACGTGATGCAAGTATATTTTACTCCCAGGCGCACTCTAAATTTATAGCATTTTTAGCACTTACCGGCTTTTTGGTGTATTCGGTGATTGTGCTGTTTGCTAGGTTAAGACTACTTAATGAACTAAACGAGGATCTATCTTACATAAAAGAATATATGATAAAGAAAGATATCACCCCAGAAGCCGTGCTAAAAGAGCTAGTAGCAACCCATAGAAACCTGTCTGATAAGTATAACCGCAACAAGATGTTTAACGGGATAAAAAATATATATCTAAACAAACTTATAAAAACACATAAAAACAAACATAAACAAAATGCCCAAAGTATAGCATTTTTAAAGAGGTCGTTCCTGTCTGCAGATAAAACAAAAGCCATAAATACCCTTGATGAAAACACAACTTTGACATATGCAAATTTTGAAAATATCAAAAATATCCTTGATATAGAGTCAAGTGATTTTGTCCTTAATAACGAGGAATTTGATCCGCAAATTTTGTTTAAAAATATCCTTGAGAGCAAGATGGGTGATGTTAGAGATAAAAAGATAAATTTTATAACTTTTATCGATCCGAAACTTGACAAATACCTAGTCGGAGATGATAATAAGATCAAAATTATCACTTCAAACATCATCTCAAGTGCCATATCACAATGTAACCAATACGCAAATATCACAGTCGAAATAAAAACCCTCCCTCAAGAGCTAGGAAGCGAGTTTGTAAATTTAAGCGTAAGTGTGCAAAATGACGCCAACACCTTAACCCAGTCACAGATACACACTCTTTTAAACTCAGATGCAAATTTGCAAAACTACCAAGAGGATACGGAGTTTTGGATAGCAGTTGCAAATATGTATCTTGAGCTTATGAATAGTAAAATTTTTATAAATGCCGCCAATGCCACCGGTGGCATAGGTAACGAATTTAGATATACGATAAAGCTTAGGACCACCGACAAACCTGACATCCCTAAGTATAATAAAAATTTACAAGTGTGTTTTGTAAATGACATAAATGCAAAATACAATAGCTTTTTTACCCAGATTTTAAAAGATTTTGGCATAGACTTTCAAACGGTGTCAAATTTATCAAGGATAAACGACCCTAAAAAATACAACATGATCCTCATGCGCGAAGACAAAGAGATACAAACAAATATCAAAAATTTATCGATGGTAAAAGATCCGCTTACTCCAATCGGTATTTTAAGCAAATTAAAGCATGATTATTTTGTGCATTACGCGCAAGATTTTAGCCTAAATAGACCTCAAGTGCTTATATATGACAACAACTCTATCGTCTTAAATATGTGTGCTACGGCATTTGAAACTTACGGCGTTGATATTGTGCTAAAAAACAACTATGAAGCCATGCTTGAAATGACTAAAAATATCTACTTTGATATCATTTTTATAACAGCGCAACTTCACGGCGATATAACCGCCACAATGAAAGAGTATGATAGATTTAAAGCACTAACTCTAAACGCCCAAACTCCGGTTATCGGCATGCTTTCAAACACGAGTTCCGCATCAGAAAAAGACATCGAAAGTCTATTTGACGCTCACATCAAAAAGCCGTTTAATACAGAAAACTTAAAGATGCTTTTATACAAATTTATACCGAATTTTAAAAATTTCGTAAAAAAAGAGAATGATCTTGCAAAAAATAAGGAAATTTTACTTTGCAAAAAGTCACCTATCGAAAATAAAATTTTTGTAAGTACACTTGAGGAATTTAACGACAAGCTAACTGTTGCAAGCAGCTTTGACGAGGTAGTGCAACATCTAAGAGATAAGATATATGGTCTTGTTTTGGTTGATGAAGAGATAGAGGGATTTAACATAGAAACATTATCAAATTTTATGGAAACGGCTATTGAAGAGCATAAAATAGACGCAAAGCTATTTGTATTTAGCAACAAAAAGATACAAAAGCAAAAAAGCAAATCATACATAAAAGAGTTCTCGCCACACATCGGCAAAATTCAGCTTGCAAACGCTATCAGGCAAGAGTTAGGGCATGGACCAAGAGGAGCTGTAGGCACTCACCTATAAAATACTACTTGCTTGTTAATAAAACAAGCAAGTGAATTCTTAGCCAGGTTTAAGACTTTTTAAACCAGCTTTTTATCTTATCAAAGACGCTGTCGTTGTCGTGTATCGCGGTGCCACTTTTTATATCAAAGCTTTCTTGGAGTTTCGTAAGCAGTTCTGTTTGCTCATCGGTTAATTTTTGTGGATTTTGTATCGAAATTTGAACTATCAAGCGACCGACACGCTTTGAATTTACATTTTTTACACCCTCGTTTTCAAATATAAACTGCTGTTTGTCTTTTGCTCCGACAGGTAGTTTTAGCTCTGTTTTGCCATGAAGTGTAGGTATCGTTATGCTTTCTCCGAGTATCGCTTGGGTAAAAAACACAGGAAAATCAACATAAATATCATCATTATGTCTAATAAAATAATCATCCTCAGCCACATTTATATTTACATAAAGATCCCCGCTCTCGCCTCTTGAACTTATGTTTCCTTTACCGGAAACCCTCATTCTCATGCCGCTATCAACACCCTCCGGAATGCTTATCTTTATAGTTTTTGACTCTTCTTTAAAGCCGTTTCCATTACAACTAGGGCATTTTTCGCTGATAGTTTGACCGCTACCATGGCAGTAAGGACACTCTTGAACAAGACTCATAAAGCCTCTGTTTTGAGAAATTCTTCCCGTTCCTCTACAATACTGGCATGTATGGGTTTTGCCATCTTTGCTTCCGGTTGATTTACACTCGTCACAAGGGACTTTAATCTTGTAACTTATCTCTTTTTCGCAACCAAAAACAGCCTCATGAAATTTTATATCTATAGATACTTCAAGATCAACCGAGTATTTATCGGTATTTCTACGACGTGTCCTTGAAGAACCAAAGTCGCCAAAAAACGAGCTAAAGATATCTGATATATCAAAGTCGGCACCAAAACCTCCTCCAAAACCACCCGATCCATTTAAGCCATCTTTGCCGTATCTATCGTAAATTTCACGCTTTTTTTCATCGCTTAAGACTTGATAGGCTTCATTAACTAACTTAAATTTATCTTCAGCTTCTTTATCTCCGGCATTTCTGTCCGGGTGGTATTTTAAAGCAAGTTTTCTGTAAGCTTTTTTTATCTCATCCGCATTTGCGCTCTGAGAAATTTCTAATATTTCATAATAACTAACTTCCACAACATTTCCTAAATTTATTATTAAAATCCGTTATTCTATCTAATATTTTATAAAATTTAGAAATAAATTTATCTTTTTTGCGTATAATCATACAAATTTTTAACATAAGGATACAATAATGGTTAATGTTTTAATGATTGAAGATGATCCGGAATTTGCACAAATTCTCTCTGAGTATCTTGATAATTTTAATATAAAAATAACAAATTTCGAAGATCCGTATTTAGGTCTTAGCGCCGGCATCAAAAATTTCGACCTACTTATACTTGACCTTACTTTGCCTGGCATAGACGGACTTGAAGTATGTAAAGAGATCAGACAAAAATATGACATACCTATCATCATAAGCTCTGCTCGCTCCGACATAAGCGATAAGGTTGTAGGACTTCAAATAGGTGCTGACGACTATCTGCCAAAGCCATACGATCCAAAAGAGATGTATGCTCGCATAACAAGTCTTATCCGTAGATACAAAAAAACAAACGAGGTTCAAGAAGAAGTTATAGACAGTGCATTTAGAGTAGATGAAAAACGTCATGAAATTTACTTTAACAATGAAGCTTTAACACTAACTCCTGCTGAGTATGAGATACTAAACTATCTTATCAAACAACACAGCTTTTCAGTATCTCGCGAGCAACTTGTCTATAACTGCAAGAGCCTAAAAGATAAGGACTCAAAAAGCTTAGACGTTATCATAGGTCGTCTTAGAACAAAAATAGGTGATAGCTCAAAATCACCTAAACATATATTTTCAGTTCGCGGCATAGGATATAAACTCATCGGATGAAATACTCTATCACCACGAAAATTACGATAATATTTGCCATCGCGTTTTCGCTGATGTGTTTGCTGTTTTTAACTTTTGCAAACATTCAGCGAGACAACGCCGTGGACAAACTTCGAAGCAAACAAGTAAGTGCCATAAGTTATCTTTTAACGCTTTACGAAAGAGCTAATCCACCAAAAGATCTGGAGCACTACTTTAAAAATTTCGGGCTTGAATACGTCGGTAATAAAAATTTAGCAAACGCAGTTGTGGATAACGGAGAGCATATCTTTGCAAGACATACCCCGCTAGGACTTGTGCAATCCATACTTTATAAAAACGACCTTTATTTGCTTATTAAAAACCCATCCTTTCAGCTACTACTTGAAAGCAACGACGTAAGGCATGTAAATGACCCGCTTTGGATGGGATTTTTTGTTATTTCCGCATTGCTTATATCACTTTATGTGTCGGTACTAAAAAGTCTTTTACCGCTTAAAAAGTTAAGTAAAGACATAAGAAGATTTGCCGCTGGAAACATGGACACGGTTATCTGCCCTCTACCTAACGCAAAAGCCCAAGATGAAATATCGCAAGTCGCGCTTGAATTTGATAACGCAGTTTGCAAGATAAGAGAGCTCATACGCTCAAGACAGTTGTTTTTGCGAGCTATAATGCACGAGTTAAAAACACCCATAGGCAAGGGTCGCATAGTCTCTGAAATGGTGTCAAACGATACGCAAAAATCACGCCTCATAAATGTCTTTGAGCGCCTTGAAATGCTAATTAATGAATTTAGCAAAGTCGAGCAACTTCTATCAAAAAGCTACGCACTAAACTATCAAGAGTGTCATTTTTCACTGATACTCGAACAAGTCGAAGACATGCTTATGCTTGATAAATTTCACGAAAAAGTAACTTGCGAGATAAAAGAGGATATGCTTTTAAGGGTTGATTTCCAGCTGTTTTCTCTTGCGATCAAAAATTTAATAGACAATGCCCTAAAATACGCCAACGACAAAAAGGCTATCGTGATATGCGAAAGCAACAGAATAACTGTTAAAAATTTAGGCAACCCTCTAGCTCACCCGATAGAACACTACATGCAAGCCTTCGTAAGAGGCGATAAAAACACCAGTGCAGGCATGGGTCTTGGACTTTACATCATAGAGCAAATTTGTCAAATGCAAAAATTTGAATTAAACTATGCATACGAAGATGGCTATCACTGCTTTAAAATTTCTCCATCTACCACTAAAAAATAATCACAATGAAAAAAGACTTAGAGAAATTTAACGAATTAGTAGAGGCGTTTAACAAGCTGCCAGGTATAGGCAAGAAGTCGGCTACTAGATTTGCTTATTTTGTAAGCTTGCAAGATACATTTGGCGGACTAAAGCTGGCCCAATGCATAGAAGATGCGGTTAGATTTATCAAGCGTTGCGAAAGATGTGGAGGACTTAGCGAGAATGAAATTTGCGATATCTGTGCCGATACGACAAGAGATAATAGTCTATTAACTATAGTTGAAAGCCCAAAAGACATTTTAACCTTTGAACAAAACGGCATATACGATGGATTTTACTTCGTAATGGAAGAAGTAAATGAAGAGGTTATAAACAAGCTAAAAAAAACAATAACCATAAACCAAACAACCGAAGTCATCTTTGCCTTTACTCCTGGACTAAATTCCGATGCGCTTATGATCTATATAGAAGACAAGATAAAAAACCCAGACATCAAATTTAGCAAACTAGCCCAAGGTGTTCCTACCGGAGTAAGCCTTGAAAATGTCGATATGCTATCACTTTTAAAAGCATTTGAAAGCAGAACAAAAACTTGATATTTTATTTATTTTAGGATAGATTAAAAACCCTTCAAGCCGATAAAACAGCTTGAAGGGTGTAAATTTATATCTTTTGAGATAGATAATAATCAATCTGGTCGCGTCTTAGAATTCTTAAAAAGTTTGTGCTTCCCTCAACTCCGGTCGGATGTCCCGCAGTTACCAAATACCCCTTTTCATGATCCACAAAACCACCTTCTACTGCTTTTTGTATAGTGTCAGCCAAAAGATCACCAAGTTTATTTTTAGCAACAACAAGCGCAGGAGTTATACCCCAAGATAAGGTTAGCGAATGCGCCGTAGCTTCATCGTGGGCTACTGCATAGATGTCGATATTTGGGCGATTTCTAGCAAGTTTTATGGCTGATTTACCAGACGATGTTATAGATATTATACCATCTAGCTTTAACCTAACGGCAAGAGCGGCTGCACTTGAAGAGACTACATCAGTTTCATCCATAAACTCAAATTCATCAAATTTATTATACGGATATATACTCTGTGTTTGCACGATTGTATTGCTCATCGCCTCAACGACTGCAACAGGATTTTTGCCTATCGCACTCTCCTCGCTTAACATAACAGCGTCCGTTCCGTCCAAAACGGCATTTGCAACGTCACTTATCTCTGCACGCGTAGCGGTTTCATGTTCTGCCATACTTAACATCATTTGTGTTGCAGTGATGACAGGCTTGCTAGCTGCATTTGCTTTTTTGATTATAAGTTTTTGTATAGTAGGCACACGGTAGTATGGGACTTCTATGCCAAGATCGCCTCTTGCCACCATGATACCGTCACTTTCTTTGATGATCTCGTCTATATTTTCAACAGCGTCAAATTTCTCTATCTTAGAAAGTACACTCGCTTTTGAGCCAAATCCTCTTAAAATTTCTTTTGCTTTTCGCACATCATCTGCATTTTGAACAAAACTAATCGCAACAAAACTCACCCCACACTTAGCACCAAATTCCATATCACTTCGATCTTTTGGAGTTATAACCTCTATACCTATTTTGGTATTTGGGAAATTTACGCCCTTGTTTGAGCTTAAAGTGCCGTCGTTTTCTATCCTAGTTTGGACAACTTTTGCACTTGCTTCAACAACCTTTGCACGGATGTTGCCATCATAAAGATAGACGTATTCGTCAGGTTTTAACATTGCCAAAATTTGAGGTTGATTTAGGCAAGTTTTATAGTGATTTTCATCAACTTTAACACCCAAAATTTCATCAGCATATATATCAAGCCTATCGCCAGTTTTTAGCTCAAATGGCACCTCAAGCTTGCCAATACGGACTTTTGGACCGCAGATATCTTGTAAAATTCCTATACGAATATTAAGCTTTTTCTCTACTTCACGAATTTTGTCGATGTTTGATTTATGGTATTCGTGTGTTCCGTGGCTAAAATTTAAGCGAAAGACATTTACGCCTGCTTTCACCATCTCTTCCATCACGGATATGTCGTCGCTTGCAGGCCCTAAGGTGGCTACGATTTTTGTCTTTTTTATCATTTTTATACCTTTTTTGATTTTGATGATTATATCACATTAAGAGGTTAGTTTAAAGACGAAAAACCTCACGCATTGATTTTTCTATCTTTGTCTCGTCCAAACTTGAGTCATAAAATAAATTCAACGCAAAAACAGCTTGAAAAAGCAACATATCCGCACCATTTTTACATGTAAGGTTATGCTGTTGAGCTAAATTTAAAAACGGGGTTGCTCTATTATATATCACGTCAAATGCAAAATTTGAACCTTTTATCACAGGAAGTAAAATTTCAACCGGAGCACATAAAATATCGTCTTTTAAACCTGCAGAAGTTGAATTTATAACAAGGTCATAACCTTTTGGTCTAAATTCATCCCAGCTAAAGCAGTTAAAATTTTGACTTAAATCTTGAATACGCTCTTTGCTTCGGTTTAAAATTTCAACCTCAACTCCGTTGTTTTGTAAAACATACGCAAGCGCCTTTGCTGTGCCACCGGCTCCTATTATAAGAGCTGTTTTAATATCGCCAAACGGCGCAATAGCTCGCATAAAGCCCAAAGTATCGGTGTTATAGGCATAAATTTTATCATTTTTTAAAACCAATGTATTTGCCGAGCCTGCACAAGTGGCAGTCGGCGAAGCAACATCGGCTAAATTTAAAGCATGCTCTTTATGAGGAACCGTGACATTTGCCCCATCAAGCTTTAAGGAGCGAAATTTAGACATTAACTCGCTTCCATCTTTTAGTAAAACACGAGTATAAAGCGCATCAAGACCCAAATCCCTCAAGGCTTTATTGTGAAGCCTTGGAGAGATAGAGTGAGCGACAGGATCTCCGAAAAG
Organism: Campylobacter sp. 7477a; assembly: GCF_014892335.1. Lineage (NCBI taxonomy): Bacteria > Pseudomonadati > Campylobacterota > Epsilonproteobacteria > Campylobacterales > Campylobacteraceae > Campylobacter > Campylobacter sp. 7477a. The sequence goes on along the minus strand of NZ_JADBJH010000015.1, from coordinate 28,893 downwards.
TGCGAAGGTTTGCATTACTTTGCCTTATATACAAATGCGTCTTTGTTTACATCTTTCCTAATATCAGCAAGTGCGTTTTTAAGCTCGTTTGCCCCAAAAGGACCGACGATAACTTTAGTTAACTCTCCAACTTTTACAGTTTGGTATTTATAGCCTTTGGCTTGCAATTTTTTAAGATAGTCCGCATTTGGATTATACTTAAGTCCTGCAAAAACTTGCACATAAGAGCCTCCTGTGCTAGCCTGAGTAGTAGGCTTAGTTGGTTGAGTTTTAGCAACCGGGGTTTGAGTCGGTTTTGCAGCTTGAGGTTGTTTTACCTCTTGTTTTTTATCAGCCGCTTTTGTCTCGTTTTGAGTTTTTGTGCTAGTTGTTGATTGAGCCTTTGGTTGCTCTTTGGCAACTACGACTTCAGACTTAAGCTCCTCTTTTTTAGCTTCATTTGCTGCGGCTATTTTATTGCTCTCTTTTTCCTTTAGCCTTTTTACCATATCTTCAAATTCGTCATTACTCTTGCTTTCAGGAACAATAGGTACTTGCTCAAACAACTGATCGTCTTTTTTGTCATTTATAGGAAGAGATGGCTGCTGAGCTACGATATTGTTATCTTTGGGCGTTTGAGTTGGTACAGGTGGCAAAACAAGCCTTGAATCTATATCATTTTGAGCTTGAGGAACATCACTGGAATTTAGCATTTTTATCGCCATAACGATAATTAAAAATAAAATCACAAGAGCCGCAACAAAGACTAAAAGTCGCTTTATCTTTGCACTTTTTATCTCATCGTCGTTATCCAAAAGTATATCTTTTAGCTCATTATCTGTTTGCATATCTTTTCCTTACATGTGTTTCGACCAGCTCGCCCCTCGCTCTTTTTGATAAAGCTCATAAGGCAAAGCCAATATATTAAATTCTCTTGGCATATCGGTATTAGGAAACATTCTCCACTCTTTAGCAAGACGCTGAGACAGCTTCATGCTTAGCATATTAGCTAGCTGGCAAGCCTCGTGAAATGTCGTATGACCTTTGTGAACATATAGATGTAAATGTCCCTCGGTCTTGCTTTTATATGCGGTAAAATTTATAAAACCTTCCTCTCGCAAAAGCAACTGTGCACGATGCCAAAAACGTTCAGGCGTTCTACCGTTATAGTCAAAAACGATATTCTCAACCTTGTCGTTTGCGTTTATCAAAGGGTGAGCGGCAATAATCCTTCCTGCGTCATGATCTTGTATGACTTTATAGTTTAAAAGCTCATTAACACGCTCAAATTTATCAAAAAATAACCTGCCTTTATGTTCTATTTTATTAACTATAACGTCGCGTTTTATAAAATAATGCGATGTTATCATCTTGATAAGTGCAGTATCAATACTTTGCATTAAAACATCGCCCTGTCGTATATTATAAATTTATGCGCTAGTTCTTTTAGTTCGGCCTTTGTTTTTTTCTGGATAGATGTGTTATTTATGTCGCTAAGCACATCTGCGATTTTATTTGCTATTAGCTCAAATTCGGCCTCTTTCATACCGCGTGCAGTAAGAGCAGGTGAGCCTACGCGAATACCGCTTGTTACAAACGGACTTCTTATCTCGCCAGGAACCGTATTTTTATTGACAGTTATGCCTGCATTTCCTAGTGCGATATCAGCATCTTTACCGCTAAATTCTCTATTTAAAAAGCTCATCAAGATAAGATGGTTGTCAGTACCACCGCTTACTAGGTCAAAACCGCGTCCCATTAACACTTCTCCAAGCTTTTTAGCATTTGCTTTAACTTGTTTTGCATAAACTTTCCATTCAGGTGATAGGTTATGCTTAAAGCCTACTGCTTTGCCTGCTATGACATGTACAAGTGGTCCGCCTTGAATTCCAGGGAAGATTGAAGAGTTGATTTTCTTTGCATACTCTTCATTATTTGTCATAATGATACCGCCTCTTGGTCCGCGAAGAGTTTTATGAGTAGTTGAGCTTACGACATCGCAGTGTGGAAATGGATGCATATGCTCGCCCGCTACAACAAGACCTGCGATATGGGCTATATCGGCAAAAAGTATAGCTCCAACCTCATCGGCTATCTCTCTAAATTTTTTAAAGTCGATCTCTCTTGTGTAAGCGCTTGCGCCGCAAACTATCATCTTTGGTTTTACGATCCTAGCGATATCTAAAACACGCTCGTAATTGATACGTCCGTCAAGCTCTACACCGTAAAAAAAGCTCTCATACATCTTGCCTGAGCTACTTACTTTAGCGCCGTGAGTTAGGTGCCCGCCATGACTTAAGTCCATGCCTAAAATTTTATCGCCAGGGTTTAAAAGTGCGCCGTATACACCTTGGTTGGCTTGAGAGCCTGAGTTTGGTTGAACATTTGCAAATTCACATCCAAAAAGCTCTTTACATCTGTCAATTGCAATCTGTTCTATTTGATCAACAAATTCACATCCGCCATAGTAACGCTTGCCAGGATAGCCTTCTGCGTATTTGTTTGTTAGGATCGAGCCCATTACTTCCATTACTTCAGGATATGTGAAATTTTCACTAGCGATCATCTCAAGGTGATCACACTGTCTTTTTAACTCAAGTTGCACTAGATCAAATATTGACTTATCGTAATTTTCTAAACTCATTTGCTCTCCTTTGTTTGGTTTTCATTTTTTAACGGTCTCATAGCGGGGAATAACACAACATCACGAATCGACTTTTTATCGGTAAGTAGCATAACAAGACGGTCGATACCTATGCCCTCGCCAGCTGTTGGAGGCATAGCATATCCAAGAGCACGGACATAGTCCTCGTCCATCTCATGCGCCTCGTCATCTCCTGCGTTTTTGGCTTCTATCTGACCGGAAAAGCGGCTGTATTGATCTATTGGATCGTTTAATTCATTAAAGCCGTTTGCAAGCTCGCGACCTGCGATAAACAACTCAAATCTCTCTGCCACATTAGGGTTTTTATCACTTCTTCTTGATAGCGGAGATATGGAGATCGGAAAGTCAATTATAAATGTAGGATTTATAAGCTTTTCTTCGACATAGTTATCAAAAAGTTCCGCTTGAAGATGTCCTAGATCAAGCTTGTCGTTTGCCTCAAATTCATCTTTTTTAAGCTTGGCTAAAATTTGCTCTTTATCTTCTATGATACTAGGATCGATGCCGCCTATCTCAACAAGTGCTTTTTTATAATTTATCCTAGCAAATGGCTTTGAAAAGTCGATCTTCATACCGTCAAATTCTATGACCTTTTCCATCTCAAGTTTATCGAGAAGGACGTTAAAAAGCTCTTCTGTTATGCCCATCAAATCATGATAAGTATGATACGCCCAGTAAAATTCTATGCTTGTAAACTCGGGATTGTGCGTTAAGTCCATGCCCTCGTTACGGAAATTTCTATTCATCTCATAAACAGCCTCAAAGCCACCCACGATCAAGCGTTTTAGATATAGCTCCGGTGCTATCCTTAGATAACGATCAACACCTAGTGCATTATGAAAAGTAACAAAAGGCTTAGCATTTGCACCACCCGCGATCGGGTGCATCATCGGGGTTTCAACCTCTAAGAAATTTTTATCTTCAAAAAATCTTCTAATCGTAGAAACAATGATCGAGCGCTTTTTAAAGTCATTTCTAACTTCAGGGTTCATTATCATATCAAGATAGCGCTGACGATATCTTGTCTCTATGTCAACCAAGCCGTGGTATTTTTCAGGTAGTGGGGATATCGCTTTTGAAGCAAGTGTTAGCTCGCTAACATGCATAGAAAATTCGCCCGTTTTAGTAACAAAAGCATATCCGCGAACAAAGATGATATCACCTACTTCGATATTTTTCTTAACAACCTTAAACCACTCTGCGTCAAGTGTTTTGTTACTAAAATAAATTTGTAAATTTCCGTCTTCATCTTCGATATTTGCAAATATCGCCTTACCTGCGTCGCGTATCAGCTTAATGCGACCCGCAAGACTTACGAATTGCCCCTCGGCTTTTTTATCTTCCGTATCTTTTATATGATTAAATTTAAGTCTAAATTTAGAAATATCCATATCACGTCTTAAGAAATGAGGGTATGGATTAACTCCCATTTCACGCAGATCATCCGCTCTTTGTAGCCTTTGTTGTTCTAATTGATTATCAAATATCACCTTATCTTTTACCTCTCTTAATTATTTTCCCTTTATATTGTCTTTATTGCATTTTTCACAAATTCCGTAAAGTTGCATCATATGTCCGGTTAGTTTAAAACCGTGTTCTTTTGCGATACCGATTTGACGTTTTTCTATAGTTGCATCTTCAAATTCTATTATCAAACCGCATCTTCTGCATATCATGTGATCATGGTGAGGCTTTGTAGCAAGCTCAAATTTTTTACCTTGTGCACCAAAACTAATAGAAGTTACCATCTCGGACTCTTCAAGTAAATTTAAGGTCCTATATACTGTTGCGATACCAACATTTAACTCAGGATAGTTCTCTTTGATAAAGAGATAGAGTCTTTCCGGAGTAAAGTGTTCGTCGTTGTTATAAAGTGTTTTTAGTAAAACTTCACGTTGTTTTGTATACTTAAGTCCGTTATCTCTAAGAACTTTTTTAAATCTATCAAGCAGTGCATCATACTCTAAATTCTCTATCATATCACTCTCCTTTTGTTGCATTTACTTCAATTTCATTACTTGCGTTTTCATCAGTTGTGATAAAAATATCCGTTTTATTAGGCTCGACTCTTTTTATACCAAGGTCATCCATCTCGTTTTTGATATTTTTTATATCGACATTGATTATCCAATTACCCGCACTCATTAAGATAGGATAAACTTTACTATTTTGAAAATACGGCGCAACTTTGCTATTTAAATTTGTTCCGGCTAAAACCGCACAAACGGCAGCTAAAACAAGAAAAATTTTACCGCTTCCTGCTACAAACCCGCCAAATCTATCTAAAAATCCAAGTCCACTAAGTGCAACAAGTTTTGACATAAATTTGCCGATTAATATACATAAAAACCAAAACACTATCCAAAGTGCGATAAAGCCGACAAACTGAAGCATAGAAGCGTTATCAAATTTATATATATTTTCATTTATAAATTTCTCAGCTACTTCAGAAAACCTAGTCGCTACAACCAAGCCACCTACAAGCCCTATGAGTCCAAAGACCTCTTTTATAAGTCCGTTTAAAATTCCTTTTATGCCAAGCATTAAAATCGCTGCAACGATTATGATGTCAAACCACGCCACAAAATCCATATTAAATTGCTCCTATAGAGTTTAAAAGTTCTTGTTGGTTTGTAGCAAAACGCATGGCAGTATCTTTTGTGATCTGTCCTGCTTTTATGGCTTTTACCAACGCTTGAGTTTGAGTACTCATCCCGCTTTGCTGTTGATTTAACTGCATTTGCGAATAAATTTGATGAATTCTATTTTCGCGTATCAAGTTTGCAATAGCCGGGTTGTTAATTAAAATTTCATGCACGGCGTATCTTCCGCCGCCAGCTTTTGGAAGTAAACTTTGAGAAATGATGGCAGTTAGTGAAGAGCTAAGCATATTTCTTACTTGAAGTTGCTCTCCACCGTCAAAGCTATCTACTATCCTGTTTATAGTTTGTATAGACGAGTTTGTATGAAGTGTGCCAAAGACCAAGTGTCCTGTCTCTGCCGCTGTTATCGCGGTAGATATCGTCTCGCTATCTCTCATCTCTCCTACAAGGATCACATCCGGATCTTCTCTTAATGAGTATTTTAACGCTTTTGCATATGAGCGAGTATCTGTGCCTACGTTTCTATGAGAAAAAAGTGATTTGTTATTAGGATGGACAAATTCCACAGGATCTTCAACTGTGATGATATGTTTTCTGAAATTTAAATTTATCTCATTTAGCATAGCTGCAAGAGTTGTTGACTTGCCGCTTCCTGTTGGTCCGGTAACCAGGATAAGACCTTTTTCACGTTTTATAAGCTCTTTAAATATCAGCGGGCTTCTAAGGTCATCAAGCGACGGGATATTGATCGGTATGACACGAAAGGCGGCCGCTAAATCGCCGTTTGTAGTATAATAGTAGTTTCCTCTAAATCTGCCGATATTTGGCAAGTCAACGGCAAAGTCAAGCTCTTTGTTGTTTTCTAGTTCACTTTTTTGAGCGTCAGTTATAAGCGTATAGCAGATATCTTCTATATCTTTGCCGCTTAAAACTCCAAGCTCAAGCGGTCTTAAAGCTCCGTCTATACGAATTTGCGGCTCAGCCCTTGATACTAGGTGCAAGTCGCTTGCTTTATTAAAAACAACCGTCTTTAATAAAGCCTCTATGTCCGTTTTTATCTGCATCTTAACTCTACTCTATAATCTTTGGAACGACAAAAAAATTTCCTTCTCTTGCAGGTGCATTTTTTAGTATATCGTCTATCACATGGCTGTCTTTTGCAATATCTTCTCTAAGTAAAGTTCCGCCATTTATCGAGCTAACTACGGCGTTATCATTGCTAAGATCAAGCTCATTTAAAACTTCTACGAAATTTACGATCTCACTAAGCTGTTGCTTTATCTGCATACGTTTATCGTCACTCACCTTTAGTGATGATAATTTTTCAAGCTTACTAAGAAGCGCGTCATCAATCTGCATAAAAAACCTTTTTATTAAATTTTCAGCTTATTATAACATAACTAAGCTTTATTTTGGGCTGTTTTAAATTTATTATGCTACAATTACAACCAAAAAATTTCAAAGGATAATACTTTGGCTATACAAGAAAATTTAACCGAAATCAAAAAAGAAATAGGCGCGCAAGAGCAATTTTTAGAAAGCGTCATAAAAAGCGAGAGATTTTTTAAAAAATACAAAAAAGCCATTATCTTTTCGGCTATTATCGCAGTGCTTGGCATTGCCGGATTTTACGGCTCAAAAGCAATAAATGCAAATAGAATATCTGCGGCAAACGAGGCATACTCAAAACTTATCTTAAACCCAACCGATGCCGACGCTCTTAAAATTTTAAAAGAAAAAGAGCCTACACTTTATGCCATACATCAGTTTAAAGAAGCTATGAAAAAAGAGGATACGGCGCAAGTTAAAGAGCTTTTATCCTTGCCTATAGATCCGGTAGTAAAACAAATCTTATCAAGCCAAATAGGCACACAAGATGGATCTATACTTGCAAACTATGAAACACTTATAAAAGGTTATGAACTTTTAAAAGAGGATAAGATAAATGAAGCCAGAGCAGAATTTGCAAAAATTCCTCTTGACTCGCCACTTATGAATTTAGTAAAAAATTTAGAACATTATCAGGGAAATAAATAATGAAAAAAGCAGTACTTTTCCTAACTTTAGCCATTAGTTTGACCTTTGTCGGTTGTGGAACAAAAAGACAATACTTTGAGCCAGAGAGTGTAAACAAAGAAATCTCTTTATCGCACGACCTGCCTTCTTATATAAAATCAGTTAATCCAAACGGCGCTACCCTAAAAAATGGTAATATAATCACAAAAGACGGTCTTGATACCTCCATCAAGCTCGCAAAAGGTTTTGAACTTTTAAATAAAAGCGAAGATGCTGTCATATCTTCAAACATTAACGGCGATCTTAACGTAAGTGATACTTCAGGTAACACGCTATACTTTGCTAGCTTTAAATCAGCCATAGTTTCAGCCTCACTAGAGGGAAATTTACTGGCTGCAGTGAGCGCTGCAAACCAAATTTATCTGATAGATATATTTGAGGCAAAAACATTAATGCAGTATAAATCATCTGAAATTTATTCAGTTGATTCACGCGTAGTTTCACCTTATTTTATGAGTTCACTTATCATCTACCCATCACTTGACGGTAGAATTTACATAGTGCAAAAAGATAGCGGACGCATACTAAGGGACGTTGTTGTTAGCTCAGAGCCGTTTTTTAACAACATCATCTTTCTTGATGTTATCGGTGAAAACATGATCGCTGCAACCGCTAAAAAACTTATCGTTATAAACCCTCAAAGAACTCTTTACTATGACGCAGAAATAAAAAATATCCTTGCAAACGACGAAAACATATATATCTTTAAAAAAGATGGAAATGTCGTTCTTACCGACCTTGGCTTAAGGGTAAAAAATGAAAGAAATTTTAAATTTGCCATCTTTTCAGACGCACTTGCAACAGATAATTATCTTTATATAGTAGAAAAAACAGGATATATTTTTAGAACGGATTTAGACCTTAACAACCCTGAAATTTATGAATTTGACAGCGAAATAGAAGATAAAAGTTTTATGGGCAAAGATGCGTTTTATTATGATGACGAGTTTGTGAATTTTAAATAATGAACCAAAAAATTTGCGAGCTTTTTGAAGATAAAAAAATTATGCTTAGAGATCTAAGGCGCGTAGATCTTAGTGAATTTTGCAAAAAACGCCTATTTGAAGCATATTTTGGAGTAGATACAAAGGGCTACTATGAGATAGTTTTTATCCGCTATGCAAAAAGTAGGCTTTTAAAAAAAGAGGCTTTAGAAATTTGTGAGTTGTGTAAAAGAATAGAGACAAAATTTGACACCTCTATAAGAAAACGAACCCTCTTCTTTAGCTCGCAAATATGTTCAAAATCGCTTGAAATTTTCAAACAAGACGGTTGGAGAACTTATGATTTTGTGTGATATAGGCAACACCAACGCTACGTTTTTAAAAGACGGCAAAATTTCACGTATGAGCGTAGACGAATTTAGACGATACGAGCCAAAAGAGAGGGTTTATTTTATCTGCGTAAATGATGACCTCTTTGCAAAACTAAAGTCAAATCCAAATTTCATCGACCTTGAGCCTTATTTTGAGATAGATACCATATATCAAGGGTTAGGTATAGACCGCATAGCCGGGTGCTACGGCATAACAGACGGTGTTATCGTGGATGCCGGAAGTGCTATAACTGTGGACATAATGTCAAATTCTATCCATCTTGGCGGGTATATCTTACCAGGAATTTCAAGTATGCTAAAGGCTTATGAGGGCATATCTCCACGCCTCAAACTTCCCATAAATTCACAAATAGACATTGACGCCTTGCCTCAAAAAACAGTTGATGCGGTAAGTTATGGCATACTAAAACCCATAGTCATACTACTTGAAAAACTAGCCGGAAACAAAAAGGTTTATTTTACGGGCGGTGACGGCGAGTTCTTGTCTAAATTTTTCAAAAATGCCGTATGCGACAAAATGCTAGTCTTTCGCTCTATGCAAAAACTAATAAATAATAAAAAGGAAATTTTAAAATGATAACTATTGCACTACCAAAGGGTAGAATCGCAGAAGATACTCTTGAAATTTTTAGGAAAATTTTTGCTTCTAAATTTTTATTTGAAGATCGAAAGCTTATTCTTGAAGAGGAAAATTTTAGATTTTTAATGGTTAGAAACCAAGACATCCCGACTTACGTAACAGAGGGCGCGGCTGATATCGGAGTGGTTGGGCTTGATGTACTTGAAGAGCATAGACCGGATGTTGTAAGACTGCTTGACCTGCACATCGGCAAGTGTCGTGTTTGTATCGGAACAAAAGAAAATGAAGAGCTTGACTACACTCAACCGGAGTTAAAAGTAGCAACAAAAATGCCAAATATCACAAGAAATTACTTTGCACAAAAAGCCATCGCCGTAAAGATCATAAAACTATATGGTTCGATTGAATTAGCCCCTATCGTAGGGCTTAGCGACTGTATAGTAGACGTGGTTGAAACCGGAACTACAATGAAACAAAACGGTCTTAAAGTAGCAGAAACAATAATGCAAAGCTCTGCTCATCTAATCGCAAATAAAAATAGTTTTATCATCAAAAAAGATGAAATTCTAAAGCTATACCACAAGATAAAAGAGCAGATAGTTTAATGTTAAGACTGCCTTGTTTTTAGAAATTTATCTATCGACAAGGCACAAATTTTAGTAAGCTAATCGTTAAAATTTTCTATAAAGTCAAGAAAAATTTGATATAGTTTATCTACTTCTTCCACTAAAACTCTCTCATCAACGGCGTGAATTCTATCGTTTCTTACTCCAAATTCAACCACGTTTATACCGTATTTAGCTAGATATCTTGCGTCACTGGTGCCACCTTTTGTGTTAAGTGAGGGTTTAGTTTTGGACACCTTAAAGACGCTATCACTCATCTTTGTCACAACAACACTATGTTTATCGGTTAAAAACGGTTGTGAGCTTTGTTTTAAACTAAGCTCGTAACTAAGCCCGTCTAAAACATTTTTTAGATACTCTTTAATCTCATTTTTGCTTGTAAGATCTGAATTTCTCACATTAAACATGATAGAAATTTCATTTGGAGTTACATTGCATACTTGCATACCGCCTCTAATATCTGTGATGACTATCTTGCTAGGACTAAAAAATTCACTTCCGCTATCCAAGTTATAACCTGCGATCTTGTCAAAAATTTTAGCAAGCTGATGGGCGGGATTTATGCATTTTTCAGGATAAGCGGCATGACCTTGCTTGCCCATAATCACTATTTTACCATTTATAGAACCTCGTCTTCCAACCTTTATCGTATCGCCAAACACGCTATCACACGTAGGCTCGGCAACTATAGCAAATTCTGGCAATGCGTCATTTTCTTTTAGAAATTTTAGCGCCTCTTGCGTGCCATATATCGCCTCTGCTTCCTCGTCGCTGGTTATTATAATAGTAATTTGTCCATTAAAATTTTTTGCATTTTTACAAGCAAGCAAAAATGCCGCAACGCCGCTTTTCATATCTTGCGAGCCACGACCGTAAATATAGCCATCTTTTATAACAGGGCAAAAAGGATCACTACTCCAGTCATCACCACTAGGAACTACATCGATATGACCCGCAAAGCAAATATGCCTACCATCACCAAATTTCTTGGTTAAAATTAAATTTTTAACACCGTTTTTTTCTATAAATTTACACTCAAATTCGCTCATAAACTCCGCTATATACTTTAGCGAACCATCATCGTGTGGGGTTATTGACTTAAATTTAAGTAAATTTATTAAAAGTTCGGCAGCGTTCAAATATTTTCGCCCTCCATAGGAGCTCCAAGATAAAAGCCTTGAAATTCATCAACACCAAGGTCTTTACATATCTCAAAAATATCCCTTGAATGGACGTATTCTGCGATAGTTTTTATGCCGATATCTTTAGCGAACGCAACTATAGCGCGTGTAACTACATATGCGTCTTTATTTATATCAAGTTCTCTTATTAAGGAGCCGTCTATTTTTAGATAGTCAGGTCTTAGCTTTAAGATATAAGAGAAATTTGAATACCCCGATCCAAAGTCGTCAATAGCGATCTTAGCGCCCAAATTTTTAACCTTGTCTATAAACATTGTCGCCCTATCAAGATGCTCTATACTCTCATCTTCAACGATCTCAAAGACTATACGATCAGCTACATTTTCGCGGTTTAATAAATTTAAAAGATAAGCACTCACATCGCCATCAGTCATATCTCTACTGCTTAAATTTATGGAGATTATAATGTCTGGATTTGACTTTAGCTTTTCTATACTTTTTTTAATAAGTAGCTTTTCAAGCTCTGCGTAACGCTTGACACGCTTTGATATATCTAGGAAAAGATACGGGGAGACAGTTTCATTACTATCTACTATTCTGATCAGGCATTCGTATTTTAAGATATTTTTATCCGCATCAAATATCGGCTGGTAAAACGGAACGATATTGCCGTTCATGATCGCTCTTTGTATAAGCCTAGAGCGTTCGATCTGGTTTTCGTAGTCGTCTTTTTGACTTAGTCCCTTAAAGTAGCACATGTAGTCTTTGTTTAAAGCCCTAGCCATCTTTAGTGCGATCGAAGCTTTTCTTAGCGTTTGGTCATTATCTATCGAAAAGCCTATGCTTGTATTTACCTCGATACCTTCTATCATATCGCCATTTTCGTCTTCCACACTTATAACACGGCCCTTGAACTGACCCAAAAGATCCTCAGCAAGCTCTTCATATCTATCTATAAAAAACGACCCGTCTTCAAGTAAAGCAAAGGTGTCAGCACCTATACAGTAAGCAACCATCTCCTCTTTTTTAGCAAAGTCATCTATCAAATTTGCCATGTAGCTTAAAATTTTATCACAGACAAATTTGCCGTAAAGATCATTCATCTTACCAAAGTCATCAATATCTATCAAAACAACCTTTGGATTTTGCGCTTTTGCGATATCTCTGATTAGAGATTGTTTGTTTAAAAGTCCCGTTGCAGGGTCTGTATATAGTTCAAAGGTTAAATTTTTTATGCGCTCTGTATCATTTTCATGCATTTTTTGATATCGATATTTTGCGTCAAGATAGATAAATATAAACCAAAGCGTTGCAAAAACAAGCAAAAGTGTTCCAAATATAATAAGCGAAAACACCAACGTTAAATTTTGGACAGCCCATTCGGTAAAGTATTTATCTCTAAAGCCTGTTATATTTTGGTTAAAAATTCCCTTAAATCCAACGATGTAATCACCCACGGTTACAAATTTACATGTCAAAACGACATTATCAGGAAGGGAGCGACGATAGTAGTAGTCTTGATGAAAATCATGGTTATTTACCCCAACACAGTCGCGCTCTTTAAATACCGAGCCTACTTCAAATTCGCTACTACTTGAGGCAAGCACCCTATATCCATCTCGTCTTGGGTTATTTTTAAGAAGCACGATGTCGCCGACTGCGCTACCGTTGATAAAATTTTGAAATTTCTTAATGTTTTGTTCGCCCTCGTTTACAAAGTAGTGAACATACACTTCAGTTATAAAATCTAGCTTTTTGTCGGCATTGTAACCAATGTTTATAGTTGCATTTGAGTATTTGTAGTAAAAAACCGCCGAACTTACAAGCAAAAAGAGCAAACCAATAATACTAAGCGCAATGACAGCTGTTTTTATAGCCCCTGTTTGCAATTGTCTTTCGTAATTAAACATTTTATTGCCGCCCTTTTTCTTGATATTTTACCATCACTTTATCTATAAATACACTTAAAATCTAACGATCTTTGCACCAAATCCACCCTGACTCGGAGGTGCGTCAAAAAATTCTTTAACACTTGGGTGAGCTTTTAAGAAATTTTTCACAGCCCATGCAAGTCGACCTGTGCCTATACCGTGATATACGATCACCTCATCAAAACCCATAACCAAACTATCACTTATAAATTTATCAAGCTTATCAATGGCTTCATCAGCCCTAAGACCGTGCAAGTCAAGGTTTAAGCTAGCCGACCTTGGTCTGTCTATGGCTAATTTTACGGCCGGCTTCGGTGCTTGCACGGGATTGCCGTTTTTACGAAGTCCAGAAAGCGGGAGTCTAAGTTTTATCCCCTCACTTATAACAGTCGCTTCATCTTTTGCTATAGCCTGTACGATGCCCTTTACATTGCCGTATTTTACGTTATCGCCTACTTTTAACTCTTCAAATTTTACACTTTGAGGCTTTTTGATAGAACTTTTTTGCTCGTGAGCCTTGTTTATGGCACGCTGTTTATCTTTTGTATCTTTTAAATTTACGGCTTTTTTCGCTTCGTTTATCGCCTTGAAGTACTCAAGCTCCAGCCTACCTATCGTTTGCTCGATGCGCTTTTGCTCACGCTCTTTTTGTTCTTTTACCTCATTTAGTAAATTCTCAAGCTTTAGCTCTTTTTTACTTGCACTTTCTAGCTTGTCTTTAAGCTCGCTCTCTAAATTTAAAGTCTTTGTGATGATCTCATTTAAATTCTCTTTGTCTTCGCCGTAAAGCTCTTTTGCCTTAGCGACTAAAGTCATAGGTATACCGTATCTTTGAGCTGTTTCAAAGGCATAAGACTTACCGATAGTCCCCTTTAAAAACTCGAATTTAGGACGCTGTGCAACCTCGTCGTAAAGCGCCGCCACAAGCTCGACCTCGTTGTTTTTAGATAAAAGCATAGCCAGTCGTTTGTGGTGCGTGGTTATTATCATCTTCACGTCTTGTGCGATTAATTTTTCTATTATCACGCTATAAAGGCTTGCAGCCTCTTCAAAGTCAGTTCCAAGCTCTATTTCGTCAACGCCTATTAGTAAGGATTTTTTTGTAAAAATTTTTGAAAACTGAAGCATTCTTCCGGCAAATGTAGATATGTCGTTTTTGACATTTTGCGGATCTTCTATAATAGCGTCAAATTCTTTAAAAGTGCCGATCTTGGAGCCGTTTGGATTAACCCCAAAAGGCAAAAGGTATTTTGAAAGAAATGTCGCGCTTATTATGGATTTTAAAAGCATAGACTTTCCGCCGGCATTTACACCCGTTATCAACAAGACTTTTTTACTAAAATCAATACTCACGCGTTTTGGGTTTTTAAGTGCTGGGTGAGCGAATTCTTTTAAAATGATATCGTGTGAATTATCGTTTAACAAAAAATTAAAGTCATATCTCTTAGCCATTGCAACACGCGCCTGATATGCGTCAAACTGATCAAAAGCAGAGTTTATAAATTTCAAAAATGGCAGCACCTTACTCATCACGCCACTTAAGCGCTTACAGTGTTCGTAAACTATCTCTTCACGCCTATCTATAAGCTCACTTTGCTCCTTTTTAAGCTTATCTATCGCAGTTGGTGTAACATAAAAATATCCGCTTGCACTTCGTGATACCACAACGCCTTTTAGCACATGGTTAAAGCCGCCTCTAACCAGCAAAGCTTCTTGCGAATTTACATAATGCACCTGCATATCGACAAGATAAGGAGTTATGCTTTTTGAGTATATTATGCGTTTTAATTCAGCGTCTATTTGCTGTTTTTTCATAGCAAAGGCTTGCTTTAATTCGGCAAATCTCACATCCACACTGTCTTTAAACTCACCCTCTTTGTCAAAGCTTTGGGCTAGATCATGCATGTTTTGTTCAAGCTCGATCTTTAAGAGCCATTCGCCTAGTCTTGACTCGAAATTTAGTGTCTTTAAATACAAAAAATACCTCAAAATTTTAGCAAATTCATTTATCTCACTGATATGTAAAACAGCCTGCTTACCAAGACGCATAAGCGCATCATCAAGACTAACGCTTTTTTGGGGAGGCTCATAGTCGTGTCGTGAGAGCTCTTTGATATTTTCAAAATGTATCTTGCTGTCACCTTGCATAAAAAGCGGTTTTGGACGAGACAAAAGCTCTTCAAAGCGGGACATATACTCACTTAAGTCCATTTTTGAGATGATGGCTTTTAAATTCTCGTTTATCACTTTGCACTCTCGCAGTCTGAAATTTTTATCACAAGTCCGCTAAGCTCTTTAAATTCTCGTTTTGGCATGAAACATGATGTGCCAAATTCGTAGTTAAATTTTTCATTTGTAACATTTATATCGCCGCAAACCAAGCTCTTGCCTTGTCTAAATTCCGCTAAAAGCTGTAAGTTTTTATCTGCGGTATCTAGCTTTTTTGTCTCGTAAATATAAGCGAAAATTCCACTAGAAATTATCACAACGGTAATTATGATTTTGATTTTTTTGCTTATGTTTTCGTCTTTTATCATCCATATCGCGCCAAGAAATATCGCGATACCTAAGAAAAATATAACCTCTCTTACCATTTGCCCTCCTTTAAATCACGAATGACATCCTTGTAAAATTCAGGCATTTTCGTTACTTTGTCTATTAATTTTTCTCTATTTTTTTCATTTAAATTTTGAAATTTTATTATGTTAGAAACCACCATGTAAACGCTATTTTCGATTAAAATTTCTATAAATTCATCTTTTAAATTTGTGTGCTTTGAAAGAGCGATATTTATATCTTTTTTATTTAGATCCAAAAGAGCTTTTATCTCTTCATCTGTAAATTCACCTTTTGCTATGAGGTTTAAAATTTTATTTTCGTTTTCGTGGTTAAAATTTTGCGCCAAATTTAACAAATTTTCACTCATTAATACCCGCCTCTAAGCTGCACACTGATATCTCCCGCGCCAAATCCTATAACAAGCCCGTCAGCCAAGCGGTTTTTAACACCAAATTCATCAGTAAATTCGATCGCATTATCAACGCGAGTTATGCAGTCGGTAAATATCGGGTTATAGTCCTTAAATTCAGCCTTCATATCAATATCAACAGGCTTTTCTCCTGCAGCATAAACCGGAAGTATTATAAGCTCGTCAACGTCCTTAAAACACTCTTTAAAGCCCTCTAAATTTGCACTTAGTCTTGTGTATCTATGTGGTTGAAAGACTGCCACGACACGCGAAAGTCCAAGTAGTTTTGCATACTCAAAGGCTGAATTTAAGGTAGCTTTTATCTCGGTTGGATGATGTGCATAATCATCTATCAAGACGAAATTTTTATCTGCACAAAGTATATCAAAGCGCTTTTTTATACCTTTATAGTTTGCAAAATTTTGCTTGATCTGCTTTAGTGAAATTTCATCAAGTGCCGCTAAAATCGCTAAAGAAGCATCGATGGCTATATGCTTGCCCATGCCGTAAGCCTCAAATCTACCTAAATTTTTGAGGTTAAAGCTAGTATATGGCTGAAAATCCCTAACAACCATCGTCATATCCGTTATATCAATACTTGGATAAAGTCGCAACGCATCAAGCTTTAATGTGCTTAAAAACTCATCCTCGGCATTTATTACGCGAACCTTAGCGCGCTCTAAAAATCCCCTATAAGCAGCATGAAATTTCTCGATATCGTAGTCGTAATGCTCCATATGTTCGGGCTCGGCATTAGTAACTACGGCAAGATAAGGGTTTGAGTTTAGGAAGCTAGAGTCGCTCTCGTCGGCTTCAAATACAACATTAACACTTGGCTCGTATCTCATGTTTGAGCCAAACTGTTTTGAAACGGCTCCGATTATCGCAGAGCCTTCGATAAGGCTTGAAAGCATGGCGCTCGTTGTGCTTTTACCGTGTGCTCCGGCAACCGAAAACACCTTTTTACCCTCAAGCACGAAAGGTAAAATTTCCTTTCGCGAAAAGCACTCTATCCCGCGCTCTCTTGCCTCTTTTAGTTCTATATTATCATCTTTTATCGCAGCTGAATACACCACAAAGTCTTGATCTTTTATCGCTTCTTTGCAGTGTGGAGTAATGACCTGTATGCCCTCTTGTCTTAATTGTTTAGTGGTTGAACTCTCTTTTATATCGCTACCACTTATCGTGTAGCCTTTTTCGTTTAAAAATCTAGCGATCGCGCTAATGCCGATACCGCCTATGCCTATAAAATGAACTTTTTTCAAAATTTAGCCTTTATTTCTTATAAATTATCTTTTGCCTTAAAGCAATAGCTTAAATGATCGTTGATGACGCCGATGGCCTGCAAAAACGAATACACCGTAACACTTCCTAAAAATTTAAAACCGCGCTTTTTCATATCTTTTGAAATTTGATCACTAAGCTCGGATCTAGTCGGGATTTGCGAAATTTCATTTAGATTATTTTTTATCCTAACGCCGTTTGTAAAACTCCAAATATAATCAAAAAAACTACCAAATTCACTCTGAATAGATAAAAATGCTTTAGCATTTGCACTTAGCGCATTTAGTTTTAGGCGATTTTTTATAATTCCCTCTGTTTGCAAAAGCTCTGAAATTTTACCTTCGTCGTATTTTGCTAAAATTTCAGGTTTAAAATCATCAAACACAACCCTCATCGCCTCTCGTTTTTTAAGTATCGTGTGCCAGCTAAGCCCTGCTTGCATCATTTCAAGCACGATAAACTCAAACAAAAGCCTCTCATCGCGCACTATCTCGCCCCATTCGTTATCATGATATGCACGGTAAAGGTCATCTTTTTCGCACCACTCACAGCGCTTTTTATCTTCTGCGATATTCAATTTGTCCCGTGCCTCAAAGAAATTTACTCGCTATAGCGTTAAAACACCAGGTGCTTCTTGCGGTTGCGATCTCTTTTTTATCGATATTTGCTATCAACACGCCTTCATCCGCGCCAAGTCTATCTGCTATCTCGCCAAAAGGAGAAACCACAAGACTATCTCCGTAAAATTTCCATGCTTCATCGTCTTTTGCGCCCTTAGTTTTATACGAGCCGATACGATTTGCCCTAATGATAAAAATTCCGTTCATAAGAGCACGAAGCTTTAAAAGCTCTTGCCAACGCGAATTACTATCAAACGTGCTTGCCGTAGGCATTAATAGCACGTCGATCTTTTTTCGCATCAAATTCGTAAAAACAGCATCAAAATGCGCCTCATAGCCAAAGGCAACGCCTATCTTTAAATTTTCATATTTAAACGTCAAAAAACTAAGCTCGTCATTTATTTTATTTGCATAAAATTTAGCCTCGTTCCAGTGAGTGTATGGCATTAAAATTTGCTGTTTTATAAATTTAAACTGTCCGTTTGAAAATTTAGCCACACCCTTGACAAAGCCTTCATTTTCGCTCATAACAATGGGTGCGATAATGTTTAGCTCATATCTTTTGCTAAGCTCGCAAAGTGTCCTTTTTTTCTCTTCACTTTGTTGTTTTATGATGTGCTTTGGCATGCTTTCAAGCTCTTTAAAAAAGCTGTTTAAAACGTATTCGCCAAGCAAAACCAGATGCGCTTCTCTGTCCTTGCAAATTTTAAGATAATAATCCAACCTAGCTTCACTCAAAGGAAGTGTAGGAAGCTGTAAAATCGCTATCTTACTCATCGACCTGCTCTATGCTAAGTTTTGCGTTTTCTAAAATTTTACGCGCTTCATCAAGCAAAACTTTGCCTTGTTTATGAAGCTTCAAGCTTTCGTTGATATTTAGCTCATCTTTGTCTAGTTTAGCTAAAATTTCTTCCGCCATTTTTATCTTATCTTCAAAATTTTGTTCGCCAGTTTGCTCGCCCATATCTTTCCTTTAAATTTATCTTTCCAAGGCTCTTTTTACGTAAATATCAAATTTATCTATCTCAACTAAAAACGCATCGTGCCCGTAATCACTCTTTATCTCGATGTATTCGCTTTGTGCGCCTCGCCCCATCTTACAAAAGGCATCGTGAATTTCACTCATGCACTCAGGAGGAAAGAGCATGTCACCACTAAATGAGATAAGAGTTATTTGTGACTTAACATGTTTGAGTGCACTCTCAAGTGTGTCATAATGCCTGGTGCAATCAAAGATATTCATCATCTTGGCTATATATAAATAACTTAGCGGATCAAATCTTTTTGGAAAGTTAAAACCGTTATACTCCATATATCTATCAACTTGAAAACGCCCAAAAAGCTCATAAAGTCCATCTGTCTCTACGTAATTTCTACCAAATTTATCATCCATCGAGCTTGGACTTAAAAAGCTTATGTGCCCTGCCATACGACCGTAAGCAAGTCCATTTAAGCCATTTTGTTTAATAAAACTTTCATCGTATTGACCGTTTTTAAACTCAGGATCGCGCCTAATGGCTTCAATCGCGATCTTATTAAAAGCTATCGCCCAAGGCTTGCTTTGATAAGTGCTTGCTAAAATTATGGTCTTTTTTGCAAATTCAGGAAATTCTATAGCAAAGCAAAGTGCTTGCATACCGCCCAAACTTCCGCCGATAACGGCATGAGCCTTTTGTATGCCTAGCTTTTTAAAAAGGTTGATTTGCGCTTTTACAACATCACTTATAGTAAGAACAGGGAAATTTAAACGATACTCTTTACCTATACTTTCATCTATGCTAAGCGGCGATGTAGAGCCATAGCAAGAGCCAAGTATACTAACGCAAACAACAAAATACTTACTAGTATCAACACCCTTTTCATGACCGATAAGCCCATCCCACCAGCCGTTTTTACTATCTCCGTCGTAACGACCGGCAGCGTGATGAGAGCCGGTGAGTGCATGACAAACAACTATGACATTGCTTTTATCTTCATTTAACTCACCGTATGTTTCATAGACCAGCTCATACGAACTTAATATCCGTCCGCTTTCAAGATATAGCGGCTCTTTAAATTCGTATTTACCGGTCTTTAAATTTAGCATTAATTCACTTTATAGTTTGGTGCTTCATGTGTTATGACAACATCGTGAACGTGGCTCTCTTTAAGGCCTGCACTTGTTATCTCGACAAATTCAGCTCTTTCTTGTAAAGACTGTATGTCTTTTGCGCCAACATAACCCATAGCGCTTCTAAGACCGCCGATAAGTTGATGTATGACATCTTTCATGCTTCCTACAAAAGGAACACGACCCTCGATGCCCTCAGGAACTAGCTTGTCTTGCGCTGTTCCTTCTTGAAAATACCTATCAGAGCTTCCTCTTGTCATCGCACCGATACTTCCCATACCGCGATAAACTTTATACTGACGACCTTGGAAGGTTATAACCTCACCAGGACTCTCCTCACATCCAGCAAGTAAGCTTCCAGCCATAACACAACTAGCTCCCGCAGCAAGTGCTTTTGCTACGTCGCCGGAGTATTTTAAACCACCGTCGGCGATAGTTGGTATACCGTATTTTTTAGCTTCTGCCGAACAGTCATCGATAGCTGAAATTTGAGGCACGCCAACACCTGCAACGATACGAGTTGTGCAAATAGATCCTGGTCCTATTCCTATTTTTATGCCGTCGGCTCCTGCCTCTGCAAGGTCTTTAACGGCTGCCGGATTTGCGATATTTCCAACCACAACATCAACGTCAAATCTAACTTTTATCTCTTTAAGCGTATCGATAATTCCCTTTGAGTGTCCGTGAGCAGAGTCCATAACTATAACATCAACACCGGCGTTTACAAGAGCCTCTACACGATCAAGCTGGTTTACTCCAACCGCAGCTGCGACTCTAAGTCTTCCGTAACTGTCTTTGTTTGCATTTGGATACTCTTTGCGCTTTTTAAGGTCTTTTATGGTTATAAGTCCGTCAAGTCTGCCATTTTCATCAACGATAGGAAGTTTTTCCACACGATTTTGAGAGAAAATTTTCTCAGCGTCATCAAGAGTGCAGCCTTTTGGGGCGGTGATAAGCGGTGCTTTTGTCATACGATCTTTAACAAGAGTTGTTTTATCAGTCTCAAAGCGTAGGTCGCGGTTGGTTAAAATTCCTATAAGTTTATGGTCGTCATCTATCACTGGAACACCTGAAATATGAAGTTCCGCCATTAAATTTAGCGCCTCTCCTACAGTTGCGTCTGGTTTTATAAATATAGGATCGATTATAACGCCGCTTTCGCTCTTTTTAACACGTCTTACCTCTCTTGCTTGTGCTTCGATGTCCATATTTTTATGGATAACTCCGATACCGCCAAGCCTTGCCATCATGATAGCAGCGCGGTGCTCTGTTACGGTATCCATAGCTGCTGATACGATAGGGATATTTAGCGAGACGTTTTTACTAAAACGAGCCTTTATATCAACTTGCTTTGGTAAAACTTCAGAATACTGTGGCATAAGTAGCACGTCTTCAAAGGTCAAAGCTCTCTTAACTATCTTCATATTTATCCTTTTATTAAATTTTCTAAACTTTTTGCACCGTCTATCACACTTTGCTCATCCCATGCTCTGCCGATTAATTGAGCCGAGATATTTAAACCGTCTTTATCGCTTCCTACAGGCACGGAGATCGCAGGAAGTCCTGATAAATTTACACTTATAGTATAAATATCGCTTAGATACGCCGTTAGCGGGTCTTTCATAGCACCAAATTTTGGCGCTGTGGTTGGAGAAACCGGCATGAAAACAAGATCGGCTTCGCTTAAAATTTTCTCGTATTGTGCTTTGATATGCGCTCTTGCTTTTTGTGCTTTAATATAGTAAGCGTCATAGTATCCGCTACTTAAAACAAATGTTCCTAGTAAAATTCTTCTTTTTACCTCATCGCCAAAACCTTCGCTTCTTGAGTTTAGATATAGCTCTTTTAAATTTTTAGCTTCAGCGCGTCTGCCGTATCTAACTCCGTCATATCTGCTTAAATTTGCACTAGCTTCGGCGGTTGCGATGATATAATAGGTCGCAACGTCGTATTTTGAGTCTTCTAAATTTCTATAGATGATATTGTGCCCATTGGCTTTTAGCTTATCAACCGCACTTAAAAGCGCCTTTTTGGTCTCCTCGCTTGCGTTATTTACATAGTTTTCTATAACACATATCGTAAGCTTCCTATCGCCGTTTATCTTATCGGCAATACTTTTAAACCCAACATTTGCGCTCGTGCTATCGCGCTCATCATGACCGGCTATGATATCGTATAAGATAGCCGCATCTTCTACATTTTGGGTTATAGGTCCGATCTGATCAAGTGAGCTTGAGTAAGCGCCAAGTCCGTATCTGCTAACTCTTCCGTAAGTTGGCTTAAAACCCACGCATCCACAAAATGCAGCGGGTTGACGTATACTGCCTCCTGTATCACTTCCAAGTGCAGCGATAGCGATACCGCCTGCAACCGCAGCTGCCGAACCACCGCTACTTCCGCCAGGAACGTGAGCATGGTTTAACGGGTTTAACGTATGTCCGTAAAAGCTACTTTCGGTCGTATTACCCATAGCAAATTCGTCCATATTTGCTCTACCAAACGGGGAAAGATTTGCCTCCAACATCTTTTCTATGACGGTAGCATTATAAGGTGCGACGTAGCCTTGTAAAATTTTAGAACCGCTCGTTACTGCCCAGCCATTAACTTGAATGTTATCTTTTATCGCTATCGGAATTCCTTCGCCAAGCTTTGAAATAGGCGAATTTATAAGCTGCTCGACATAGGCGCCAAGCTCTTTTTTGGCTAAAATTTCAGCCTCAAGCTCGGCACGTAAATTTTTTATCTCCTCGCTTGAAAGCTTTAAAGCTTCTTTTAAAGTTATCATCTATTTTCCTTAAATTTATTTACTAAAACTATACCGGCCGCAGTAAAAACACAAACGATCGCGACCGTTATCACAACGGTTGAAAAGGCAACAGGCTCAGCAAACACCGTTTAATACCTCCGCACATCTTGGGCATGTATCACCATCTTTTTGAGCGCTAAATTTCCAACATCTTGGACATTTGTGAGCTTTGCTTAGGGTTATTTTAAATTTCTCATCGCCAACTTCAAATTCACCCAAAGAGTCGGCATCATCAAATTTTTCAACCGCGCTTACCATGTAAATATCAGCTATCTCGTTCGCATCATAACCTAAGATCTTATCTGAAGTTGTTTGCATGATAAGTTCTAGTGTTGATTTTATCTTTTTATCTTTTTTAAGCACGTCTATCATCTCAAATAATTTCTCTCTACTTGCAAAAAGAAGTTCGTCTTCAAAGCTAAATTCTACCTCAAGAGGCGAGTATATTAGATCAAACGCATCGATCGCACCGTTTTTAACGATATCGGGCGCATACTCCATAACCTCATCAACCGTGTATGTAAGTGTTGGGGCTATAAGTGGCAAAAGAGAGCGAGTTATAAGAGCCATCGCACTTTGTGCACTCTTGCGTCTTGCGCCGTCTTTAGCGTCACAGTAAAGGCGGTCTTTGCAAACATCAAGATAAATTCCGCTTAGATCCGCAGATAAGAAATTTAAAAGTATATTAAAGCCTTTTGAGAAATCATACGCCGCAAAACATCTACTAGCATCATCAAATGCACGTTTTGCACGTCCTAATATCCATTTATCAAGTAGTCCAAATTCTGTACTAATCTCATCTAGATCACTAACGTTTGCAAGTAAAAATCTTATAGTATTTCTTATCTTTCTGTATTGTTCGCTTACTTGTTTTAGGATGTTATCACTGATCTTAAGGTCGCTTGAGTAGTCACTTAAACCAACCCAAAGACGTAAAATTTCAACACCGTAAGTTTTGGCTACATCTTGCGGAGCTACGACGTTGCCTTTACTTTTACTCATCTTTTGACCGTTTTCATCAACGGTAAAGCCGTGAGTTAAAACACTCTTATAAGGTGCATGAGAATTTACCGCAGTACTTACCAAAAGAGAGCTTTGAAACCAACCTCTATGTTGGTCAGAACCTTCCAAATACATACTTGCAGGATATGCTCCCGCATCGTAATGACGACTGTTTAATACCGCTCTCCACGTAGAACCACTATCAAACCAAACATCAAGTATGTCCATTACTTTTTCTAATTTATCAGCTTCGTATTTGCTTGTTTTTGGTAAAAGTTCTGAAATTTCAAGATCCCACCAAGCATCAGCTCCCTTTTGCTCAAATATATTTGCTATATTTTCCAAAATATCCGCGTCAAATATCGGCTCTTTTGTATCTTTATGCCTAAAAAACGCTATCGGCACACCCCAGTCGCGCTGACGAGAGATACACCAATCCGGGCGATTTTCCACCATTGAGCCTATTCTTTTTACGCCAACGGCAGGATAAAATTTCACATTTTCAAGCTGAGCACGTGCCACTTCACGAAGTGTTTTGCCGTCAAGCTTAGGCTCATCCATGGTTACAAACCACTGCTTTGTTGCACGGTAGATAACCGGCTTGTGTGTCCTCCAGCAATGTGGATAAGAGTGTATAAATTTAGAACAGTGAAGCAAGCTATTTCCTAAGATGGTTATGATCTTTTCGTTTGCTTTAAAGATATGAACCCCTACAAACTCATCTACCACGTCAGCTCTAAAAAGCCCTTTAGCACGCAATGTCTCGTCATAAAGTCCGCCGTCATCAACAGGCATAATAACCTCTGTTATGCCGTTTTTAAGACTTACGTAATAGTCATCCTCGCCGTGTCCTGGAGCCGTATGAACAAGACCGGTTCCGCCGTCCATCAAAACATGCTCTCCAAGTAAAAACTGCGACTTACGGTCATTTAAAGGGTTTATAACATATAAGCCCTCGATATCATTTGAAACAAATTCTTTTAGAATTTCACCTTTTGTTATACCTAGTTTTACTACGCTCTCAAGCAAAGGTTTTGCAAAGATTAAATTTTCACTTGTAAGGACATAAATTTCATCAGGCTTTAAGCTTATAGCTTGGTTTGCAGGAAGCGTCCAAGGGGTTGTCGTCCAAATTACAGCTTTTGCCTCTTTTACACCAAGCTTTTCTAATGCGTCCTTATCAAGAGCAAATGCCACATATATCGAGTAGTCTTCCTTGTCCTCATATTCGACTTCTGCCTCCGCAAGAGCCGACTTAGCCGCCCAGCTCCAGTAAACAGGCTTGCTTCTTTCACATAAAAGCCCTCGTTTTGCTATATCGCAAAGCGCTCGGTATATGTCGGCTTCAAATTCAAATTTCATCGTTAGGTAAGGATTTTCAAAGTCACCGATAACACCAAGCGACTTAAATTCTTCGCGCTGAATGTCTATAAATTCACGCGCATGAGCACGGCAATGCTCTCTTATCTGGCTTTTACTCATGCTTTTTTTCTTCTCGCCAAGCTTAACTTCAACTTGTTGTTCTATAGGCAGACCATGGCAGTCCCAGCCTGGAACATAACGTATATCTTCGCCGAAGAAATAATGAGTTTTAGTAATAATATCTTTTAAAATTTTATTTAACGCGTGTCCGATATGTAGGTGTCCGTTCGCATACGGAGGTCCATCGTGTATGGCAAAACTTTGAGTTGCGTTTTGTCTATTTTTTTTCATTTTTTCGTAGATTTTGCGCTCATTATGCCATGAGGCTAATCTTTTTGGCTCGTTTTCCGGCAAATTGCCGCGCATAGGAAATTGCGTAAAAGGGAGTAATAGGGTGTCTTTGTAGTCCATTGATTTACCTTAGTGATAATTAAAATTTGCTAATTTTAGCTAAAAATGGGTTAAATCGCACTGAAAACAGCTAGTTTTTACATGGCCAAAGAGATAAAAAATGCTATAATTAAACCAAAAAGGAGTTAATATGAAGGATGCTATTTTAATAATTGGCGATGATTTACGCATAAACAACGAATTTTTAAGTTATATTTTTTCAAGCTATGAGGAGCACTTTGGCGAACTTGTCGAGCTAAATTTTAGCCCCAAAAACAATAAAGAATTACCGTTTTTAATAGAAAATTTATCAAAGCGATATGAGCTTTTAAGCATATTTGGCTCAGATGACTCATTTGCTACGGTTGCTAAAATTTTAGCTACTTTAAGCGAAGATACACTTGAACTAAAAGACGCCAATACCCTTGTTCCAAAAAATGTTTTAAATTTTAAGAACAATAGTTTTGTCATAAATTTAAACAACGCAAAAATCAACCTCATAAAAGCAAATCCAACTGAAAAAATAGGCGAATTTTTACTAAAAAATGATCGAAGTTTTAGCTACTTCAACCTCTTTGACATAGATGCCGAAAGTGCAAAAATTTTACTAGAGCCACTTGCTAAGACTTACGAGATCAAGATCAACCTCACACAAAGCACGCAAAGTATGGTTTTAATCAGAGCCGAGGCAAATAAATTCGGTCAATTAGAGGGCTTTATGCAAGGAACAAGAACTCTATTTTCACAAAAGATAATCGAAGAAAGAGATCCTGTTAAATTTATCGCACAAAAACTTATAAAAACAGGTAAAAAGATCACCTTTGCCGAGTCATGCACGGCAGGTTTAACCGTCGCTAGACTAGCAAAATTTGGGGGAATTTCAGCAATACTTGACGGCTCGTTAGTAACTTACGCAAACGAGATAAAACATAGCTGGCTTGGTGTAAATAACGAAATTTTAAATACCTACGGAGCCGTTAGCGAACAGTGTGTAAGAGCCATGTTAAGCGGTGCTTTAAATTCGGCAAATTCAGACTTTGCACTTGCTATAAGCGGTATCGCGGGACCTGATGGCGGAAGCGAGCAAAAGCCGGTTGGAACAGTCTTTGTAGGCGCAATGTCTAGCGATAAAAATATCGTCGTAGAAAGGCTACTTCTAAACGGAAATAGAAGCTACATAAGAGAGCAAAGCGCGCTTGGAGCGTATGCTTGCTTGCTAAGACTAAAGCCTGAAATTTTCTTTAGTTAAATTTATAAAAAGAGGCTAAATTTTTAGCACTCTTTTGCCATTTTGATAAACTCAAGCATTAAATTTGAAGGCTTTTTATCCTCTTTATAGGCTAATATAAGGGTCTTGTTAAGACTTGGCTCGTTAATGTCAAACAGGGTTATCTTGTCTTTTTTATCTTCTTTGATAAACTCAGGTATCGTAAAGCATGCTCCAACACCTGAAGCGACGATAGAGTTTGCTATGTCAAATGTTTCTGTTTCACAAAGAATTTCAGGCTTAATGTTTGCTCTTTTAAAAATTTCATCAAACAAAATTCTACTTCGTTGATTTTGTTTAGGAAGTATAAATTTCTCATCCTTAACGTCTTTTAATGAAATTTTTGGATTTTTTTGACCTTTGTATTTTTGAGACAACGGATGTAGGATCGGTAGAGCTAAAAACATCTCTTGCGTTTTGATAATCTCATATTTTAACCCCTCTGTATCGATAGGAAGTATAAGCATACCAAGGTCTATCTCGTCATCTATCAACATTTTTCGAATTTTTAAAGTCGAAAAAACTTGTAAAATTTTAATGCTAGCTTTATTAAATTTCTTACAAAATTTAGGCAAAACATCCGGCGTCATAATATATCCGTTTTGAGAAAATCCTATACGAATTTTACCGCTTTTAGCTCCACCCATCTCTGATAATTCCAAATTTAAATCATTTAAAATATCAAAAACAAGTCTTGCCTTTTGACAGTAAATCTCTCCCGCGTGAGTTAAAGAGACGGGGTTAGTCGTGCGGTTAAAAAGAGGCATTCCTATCTCTTTTTCTAAATTTAATATACTTTGCGAGAGCGAGGGTTGTGGCACTTTTAGTTCATTTGCCGCTTTTGTGAAACTTTTTAGTTCTGCTGTTTTTAAAACCAATTCCATCTGCCTCAAATTCATATCTGGCTCCTATTTTGATAATTTTAATCTTATGAAATTATATATAAAATAATATTTGACTTATATTAATTTTTCAGTTACCATTCTGAAATTAATTTCTTAAACTAAATTAATCAATTAAGAAAAATAAAAGTCTTTATCAAAATGGGCTTAAAAATGTCAGAACAAGCGTGTGGTTTTACCATTATTAAAAATTTCAAAGTTCAAAGGATTATCAATGAGTGAACAAAAATTTACCAGAAGAGATTTTCTTCAATCCGCCTGTATTAGCGTCGGAGCTTTAGCTGCTAGCGGTAGCGGTGTAAGTGCGCTAGCTGCCGACAATAAAAAAGACAGCGGCAACAAAGATGGCCTGCCAAGCGTTGACGTTTTGGTTATCGGCTCAGGTGGAGCAGGACTTAGAGCTGCTGTTGCGGTTAGAAAAAAGTATCCAAACTTAAGCGTAGTGGTTGTAAACAAAGGTATGCCTTCCAGAAACGCGACATGTATGGCTGAGGGCGGTATAAACGGCGTTATCGACTTTGAACACGGTGATAGCCACGAGCTTCACGCGTATGACACAGTAAAGGGTAGCGACTTTTTGGGCGATCAAGACGCTATCATCAAATTTGTTGAAAAAGCAACAAAAGGCATAAGCTCATTTGGAGATATAGAGTCACTTCGTGTTATGGCTATGAAAAAAGGACTAAACGAGGGAATGGGACCTGCTCACGCAGAGGCGTTCTTACTTGATATGGTAGAGGGTGACGGTAGACTAAATGAGATCAAGCTAGCCCTTAGAAGTGAGGGAGTATTAGCAAATACTACTAAACTAGATATCGCTTATAACCTAATGAAAGCCGGCAAGATGAATCCTCTTCATATATTTGGCGGAGAGAAGATAGAAGGACACGCAGAGCTTGTTAAGATGGTAGAAGCGGCAAGAAAAGCAGAGAAAGAAGGAACTATAAAATGAGTAATAATAAAGAATTTGCATTTTTCCCGGGTTGCGTATTAAGCCAAGCCGCAAAAGAGTCAAAGATGTCACTTGAGGCTATAGCTCCAATACTTGGTATAACACTACATGAAATTCCAGGCTGGAGCTGCTGTGGTGCTAGCCAGGCTCAATGTGTTGATCCTATAGCTAGCTTAGTAGCTAATGCTAGAAACATGGCACTTGGTGAGAAGATGGGTATGCCTATCCTTAC
>NZ_JADBJH010000014.1:0-55763 GCF_014892335.1 Campylobacter sp. 7477a | reverse complement strand
AAATGATCCGATCATTTCATGGGATGAAGATACCAAGAAAGACGGTGTTTTAAACAACGAAGAAAACGCCAAAGATGGCAAGGCAAACGAAACGACCGCAACCATTACGTTACCAAGTGATGTGAGTGCGACAAATACGGTTGTTGTTACTATCACAAATCCAAGCGGCGAAACAAAAACTGTAAGCATACTATCTCAAAACGGCTCTACTGCCCAGCTTGACGACGGGCGCACCATAGAGGTTAAAGACGGTTCTATAAAAATACCTGTTGAAGTAATGGAGAGCAAAAATACCAGCATAAGTGCCTTTATAAAAGATATCGCAGGAAATCAATCTAGCGAAGTTTCTTCTAGTATAACCGTAGACAACAGTATTAAATTTATAGATAGTGATATCACCTTAACAGTTTCTGAATATGATATAAAGGGCGGAGCAAGTAGTGCTGATGCCATAAAGACAGAAAGCTCATCGGTCGTAACGTCATTTACATTTACTACACAAGACGGCACAGATAGCGGATTACTAACAAATGCCGACACCAAGGTATTGTGGTTTAATGAAGATGGCAAGTTGGTAGGTAAAGAAGCAAGCCAAGGCGGTGCAACCGTAATAGAGCTAAGTGTCGACAATAACGGTCAAATTTCAACAAGCTTACTAAAACCGGTATTTCACAAAGATGGTGAGGGTAACTTATTAGACTCAACAACAACAAAAGGTGTGACGGTAGAGGCTGTAAATATGGTTGGTAGTAACGCAAGTATAGACATAAACGTAACGATTAACGATAGTACGCCAACGTCATACAATCCAACAAATAACACCATGGACATAACCATCGCAAATCCAAAATCAAACGTTACATTGGTGCTTGACTTTTCTATAAGTATGTTTGATCAAGTTAGTGCTACAGATAAGACCATGAGAGTTGATGCGGCATATAAGGGTCTTATGGCGTTACTTAATGACTACGGCACAAAAGGTGAAGAGAACGTTAAAGTAAGCCTTGTGGCATTTTCAGGTAAGGCAGCCACGCTAACAAATTCTCATGGCGATACTTGGATGAGCATAAACGACGCGAAAGCCATGATAGCAAGATACTATGCACATAGAACTGTAAACGGAAAAGAGGCATTTACTTACTCTTTAGAAAGCTCTTTGCTATCTGGCACAAATTATGATGCCGCACTTGCTAAAACCATGGAGACGTTTGATAAAAATGGTAAATTTACGGAAAAAGGCGTAGAAAATAGGATCCACTTCGTATCTGATGGCGATGCTACCGTATCTGACGCAAGTAGCACATCTTTAAGCAACACTGCGTCTATTTTATATGATGGTAAAATTTGGAATTTTGGAACAGGTAATAGATTTACCAACAGCGGTAGCTCAGGATATATCACTACAAATAGCACTGGAACAAGGTTTTATAGAAATGGCAACATCGAGATAACTTCCGAGGTTACTACCGACCACGGTATTAGCAAGGCGGAAGAGAGCATTTGGAGGGAGTTTTTAACGAAAAATGGCATAATAGCCGAGTCTTATAAACTAGGCGAAGACGTAAATCTCTCAAGCTTAAATTCTATCTCTTATAACGGCATAACCGGTGAAAATACAGATGCACAGGAATTTAGCAAGTTAAAATTTGAGGCCAAAACAGCTGAAAATGTTAACTTTGTTACAAAAGCCAACGGAGAAGTCGGTTTTGACCTCGGTGCTGATGAAAATGGTACTATTAGTGTCGAAATAGATGGTAAAACTTACATATATGATATCGCTGCCAAGACTATAAACGGCGAAGCGTGCGAGATAAACAGTGACGGAGATGTGATAGCCAAAGTTGAGGTAGTAAGAGATACAGGTAGTAAGCTAGTTGTGGATCTTGCAAAGGGCACTTATGACTACACTGCTGATGAGAATGTGGCTAATAGTAAAGAAGGCGAGACTATTGATATTAAATTTACTATAACTGATGCGGATGGTGATAGTGTAACTCAAACATCTTCTTCTACGTTTGTAAATCCTGCTATACCGGAAACCCCAGTAGCTCCAAGTGTGCCGACAGGACCAAGCACTATAGGTATAACAGAAACTTTTGATAATACCATAGACACGTTTAAAGGCTATAGTATAAGCAAGGATGGACAAGCTGGTTCTAGCAGATATGGCTTTGCGCATTATGATTATGATAAACATATAGGTAGTGAAGATACATATGATACTGTTAAAGTTGGCGAAACTATAAATTTCGATAATTTAACTCAAAACTATACTGTTAATAATTACTGGTTTGGAAGAACCGAGATGTCTGATGCTAGCAACCTAGATGCAAGGATGGAGCATATCAACAGACTAGATCTTGGAAAAGTGGATAATAGTGTAGGCTTGCTTAACCTATCCGCCGATGATGTGCTAGATATGACCGATAGTATCGATACTATATTAAAAATAGACGGCGATAGTAATGATACGGTAACTGGCAAATGGGAAAAATCAACCGACTATAAAGCCGAAGAGGGATATGAGCTTTATGAAAGTAAGGTTACTTCGGGTGATCATGCAGGCGAGACTATCTACATTCAGATAGACACTGACATCAAAACAGACTTCTAATTTATCAATCAGGCGAGAGATCTTCTCGTCTGATTTTAAATATCTAAAATTTTTAATCAAACAATAAATTTAAATTACTTTTATTTATGTAAGTATGTTATTTTATTATGCATTAAGGTTGAAGTGTCTAAGGCGTAGCTTACAGAGACATAAATAAGCAGTGGCGGACAGAGAGGGATTTGAACCCTCGAAGCCCGATTAAGACTTGCACCCTTAGCAGGGGTGTGGTTTCAGCCGCTCACCCATCTGTCCGCAAAATAGTAAATCGCATTATAAACAAAACCTGCTGATATATCGCTTAAATTTTATTTCATACACGAGATAAGTTATTATAATGACACAAGAAGCAAATTAAACATATAAATTTTTACTCCCGCATCATCCGAATCGCCCTTTTATATAGTCTTTAGTTTTACCTTTTTGCGGAGAGTTAAATATTTCGTCTGTTTTGTTGTATTCTACTAGTTCTCCAAGATGAAAAAACGCCGTATAGTCTGCTACACGCTGAGCTTGTTGCATATTATGAGTTACGACTACGATACTAAATTCATCTCTTAGCTCACGCATAAGCTCTTCTATCACGCTCGTTGAGATTGGGTCAAGCGCCGAGGTTGGCTCGTCCATCAAAATAATCTCGGGTCTTACCGCTATCGCCCTAGCTATACAAAGTCTTTGCTGCTGCCCTCCGCTCAGACTTGTCGCATTTTGTTTTAGTTTGTCTTTGACTTCCTTAAAAAGTCCCGCACTTTTCAGACATCGCTCGACAAGCTCATCACATTCACTGCCCTTTTTTACTATGCCATGCATAAGCGGGGCGTAAGAGATATTGTCATATATACTTTTAGCAAATGGATTTGGCTGCTGAAAAACCATACCCACGCGCCTTCTGACCGCAACCACGTCGATATCGCTTGCATAGATATCTTGGGAATTTACCTCTACTAAACCGCCTATCTTGCAGCCATCTATCAGGTCATTCATTCTATTAAAACACCTTAAAAATGTGCTCTTGCCACATCCGCTAGCGCCGATTAGCGCAGTAATTTTTTTATCATATATATCAACATTTACGTCATAAAGCGCTTGCTTGTCGCCGTAATATAAATTTAAACCGACACTTCTTGCTTTTATTTTCATTTTAGCCCTTTTTTTGATATTTTTTTCTTAGATAAAATGCTACTAAATTCATCACAAGCAGCAAAGCTAACAGCACCAAAATCGCTGCATTTGTCCTCTCTACATAAGCAAATTCCGGCATGCTAGCCCAAGAGAAAATTTGAGCCGGTATGACCGTTGTCGCGTCGCTTAAAGATGTCGGCGTTTGTGGCACGAAAGCTATCATTCCGATGATGATAAGCGGTGCGGTTTCACCGATAATCTGAGCTAAAGATATGATAGAGCCTGTCAATATGCCACCAAAAGCGCTTGGCAAAACATGATCTTTTACCACATCGACTTTTGATATCCCAAGTGCCATACCGGCTTGCCTTATGCTATTTGGCACGGCTTTTAGAGCCGCCGTGGTGCTTACGATGACGATAGGCAGGCTCATAAGTGACAAGGTAAGACCGCCCGCTAAGGCACTACCGCGTGCTAATCCGAATAAATTTACAAATACGCCAAGCCCCAAAAGTCCAAATAATATAGATGGCACGGCGGCTAGATTGTTGATATTTACTTGCAAGATACTTTTAAATTTTCCATCTTTTAAAAACTCTTCAATATATATCGCGCTGGCTATTGCGATAGGCACGGATGTCACCATCGCTACAAACATCGTTAGCATCGTCCCCACTATAGACGAAAGCACTCCTGCCGCCTCTGGAATTTTCGAATCGCCGTTAAGAAAAAATTCTTTATTAAATTTAGAAACTATCAGCCCTTTTTCTCGTAACTCATCGAGCAGTTGCATATTTTTTGCGCTAAGCTTTGAAGTTTGATTTTTTAAGTATTGCTTGGCGTTAGCATTTAGTAAAATTTCAAATTCTCGCTTTGTGTTTATTAGGCTTTTATTCTCTTGCAAGAAATTTCCAAACTCCCAAAACCACGCCCTTGAAACTATACCATGAAGCTGCCTAGGCAAGGCATCTCTTGGATTGTTTAGCAAATTTTCCGTTATTAAAATTTCTTGTTTTAGATAGTAAGTACTAAAAGCGCCGGCTCCAAGAGAGGCTACTTTATATAGAAAAATAGCCAAAAATCCTACACAAAAAAGTAATGCAAAACTGCAGATAAATTTAAAAACCCTACCTTTAAAATGGCGAATTTTAAGCTCTTTTAATTCAAAGTCACTTTGGTTTTTACTATTTGTTATTTTCACACTTTTGCCTTATAAATTTGATATCTTGTATCGTTTATGAAAGTCGTTTGATATCTTGACCGACACGAGATTTATAAGTAAGGTTACGACAAAAAGCGTTAGCCCGAGTCCAAAAGCGCTTAGCGTTAGCGAACTATCAAACTCCTTATCGCCAGTCAAAGCCTCCACGATCTTAACCGTAACCGTCGTCATATCTTCAAGTGGATTTAGGCTTAAATTTGCTCTTAAACTAGCCGCCATGACGACTATCATCGTCTCTCCAAGCGCCCTTGATACGCCAAGCAAACAAGCCGCTATGATGCCCGGCATAGCTGTCGGAATCGTAACAAACAAGATGGTCTCGCTTCTAGTCATACCGAGTGCTAAGGAGCCAAATTCTAGGCTTTTTGGCACACTGCTTAGCGCGTCGTCGCATAGACTTGCTATGATAGGTGTTATCATTACACCCATTACAAATCCAGCTCCTAAAGCGCTTTCGTAACTAGCACTAACTCCAAATTTAGCCGCCGCATCCACTATCATCGGACTCACGATAAGCGCAGCAAATACACCATAAACTATCGTTGGGATACCGGCAAGTATTTCTAAAACCGGCTTTAGTATGTTTTTAGCCCTGTTTGAAGCGTATTCGCTTAGATATATCGCGCTAAATATCCCGACCGGTATAGCAACGAGCATTGCAATAGCGGTAATATAAAATGTGCCGCTAAAAAGAGGCAGGGCTCCGAACATTCCGCCATCGGCACCAAAAGCGCCATCTGGAGACCATATCTTGCCTGTAAAAAAGTAAGACACGCTTTCTCTTGAAAAAAATAGCATCGCTTCAAAAAGCAACACGAAAAGTATCCCGAAAGTAGTTAGTATGGAGACTAAAGTCGCTACGAAAAGTAGCGACTTTGTAAATATTTCTTTACTATTTTGCTTTAAATTTAAAAGCCATTTTTTAGCTTTTGTTTGAGCTAAAGGTAGCATTAATTTACCTTATGAGCCTTAACTAGATCCATATCCAAAGGCTTAGAGAAGAACTCGCGGGTTCTTTTTAGCTCGTCGCCACCCTGAGGTATCAGCCCAAGCGTCCTTAATTCGCCGTTCTCACCTATCATATCGTCGCTTATATATAATTTTATAAAATCCTCAAGCCCTTTTGTGCTGCCTTTGTGAGCATTTTTAACATAGATAAAGAGGCTTCTTGCCACCTTGTAGCTACCATTTGCGATATTTTGAGCGTTTAAGGCTACACCATCTACAGAAACAGCGGTTAGTTTATCGGCGTTTTCTTCAAAATAACTATAACCAAAAATGCCAAGCGCGGCTTTATTTGTGCCGAGTTTTGCTACGATTAGATTATCATTTTCGCCTGAAGGCACGAATACTCCGTCCTCTCTAATAGCCTTATACCCTTTATCATAGCCCAGCTTTTCAGATACTTCTTGCATCACAAGCTCCTCAAAGCTATCTCTAGTGCCAGATGTGCTTGGAGGACCATACACCACGATCTCGCGATCCGGCAGACTTTCATCTATTTGTTTCCAACTTTTATATGGATTTGGAACAAGCTTGCCGCCTAAGAATATATCTTTTGCAAGCGCTTTAAATATCTGCTCTTTGCTCAAACTCAGCTCGCCGTTAGCTGTGTTTTGAGCCAAGACTATGCCATCATAACCTATCATAATGCCCGAAATATCGGTTACGCCATTTTTTTGGCAAAGCTCAAATTCGCTAAGTTTTATAGGTCTTGAGGCATTTGCGATATCTGGAGTGTCCCCGCCTAATCCAGAACAAAACAGCTTAAATCCGCCGCCCGTTCCCACGCTTTCTACGATCGGAGTTTTGTTTGCCTTGTTGGCTCCAAATTCCTCAGCTACAAAGCTAGTAAATGGAAATACGGTTGAGCTACCCGCTATTCTTATCTGATCTCTTTCAAACCCTGCCGCCGCTAAAACAAGGCAACTTGCCGCTAAAATGTTAAAAACTTTCATTCGCTCTCCTTTTTTAAGATATGCGAAATCATATCAGCAGTTAAAAACATTTTGGAAACATTAAAATCGATATATTTAAGTGTAAATTTTGCTTAAAACGGCTATCATCGCCCGTTTTTAGTCTCTAAATTTAAAGCCGAATTCCGAGCCAACGCCAATTTGCGAGCTAACCAAAAATTCAAATTTATGCAGTTTTAGTATATATTTTACGATATAAAGTCCAAGTCCAAGCGAACTGTTCCAATTTTTCTCACCTGATTTGTAAAATTTTTTAGTTATCAGCTTTATCTCATAATCGCCGATCCCGCTACCGCTATCTTTTACGAGCACCCTATCTTGCAATATCTCGACAAAAACATCGTTTTGTGAGTATTTTAATGCGTTTTCGCATAAGTTAAATAAAACTTGATAGATCATGTCGGCGTCCGCTTTTACGTAAGCGCTTCCGCTTATCACGATACTTTGATTTTGATATTTGCTTGCTAGATCCTCGCTAACTTGCGAGCAAAGTTTCGATAGCTCGACTAGGCTTAAATTTAGAACCAAATTTTCACCAAAACCGATCCTAAGTCTATTTATAATCTTATCTAGCTTGTCGCTATTTTTGATGATCTTATCTATAAATTTATCCCTTATCGCTTGGTCTAAATTTTCGCCGCCTTTTATCGTTTGAGCCGAAGTTTTGATAATGGCAAGCGGGTTTTTAAACTCATGCGAAATTCCACCCAAAAGCCCTTCTAGCTGGTAGTTTCTAAGTCTGATCTTAGCCGATTGTCGCTTTAGCTTGCTCTGCTTTTTATCCAAAACTTCCCGCACACGTATAGACTGAAGACTTAAAAGCTCAAAAACGATAAAAGCAAAAAGCATTGTCAAAAAAATTCCGACAAAGAGCAAAATATAGACCTTTTGCCAAAAAATTTCACCCAAAATGAACCAAAATGAACCAAAAAGCACAGCTAAAAACACCGTAAATAAAGCAAAAATTTTTAACAAATCTTATAGCCTTCCCCGCGCACAGATACGATATGATCGCCCGATTTGCCAAGCTTTTGCCTTAAGCGTTTAACTGCGATATTGACGCTTTTATCGCTATTTGTATCGTCTTGCCACACGCTTTGCAAAAGATGATCACGACTTAGTATATTAAATTTATTTTTGATAAACTCGATTAAGAGCTCCGTTTCAAGCTTGGTTAAATTTAAAGCCTTTTCGCCGACGAAAACCTCACCGGTGCCCTTTTTTACGACTATCTCTTTAAATTTATAAAACTCGCTCTCTCCGCCACTTCGCCTAAGCACCGCTTTTATGCGAACCAGTAGATCGTCAAGCTCAAACGGCTTTGTGATATAATCATCGCCGCCATTCTCAAACCCCTGCAATTTCTCGTCCTTTGAGCCTTTCGCGCTTAGAAATATTACGGGCTCGTTATAGCCTTTTTGACGCAAAATTTTTATAAATTCTCCACCCTCAATGCCCGGCAAATTCCTATCCATGATGACAAGATCCACTTTTTCTTCATCTAAAAACTGCTCAACTCGCTTGGTATTTGAAAATGTAGTTACGTTATATCCCGCTTTTTGTAGGTTAAACTCCAAAAGCTCGCAAAGATCAAGCTCGTCATCGACCACCACGATATGCTCGTTCATAAAACCTCCTATAAAACATTAATTTACTAGTTAAATTTATTAGCATATTTATTTGATCTAGCGCTAAAACAACCTCTTTAAATTTTATCTTTCCAAGCCCACTATTTTAGCTTCTCTTTATCTTGGTCTTGTGTGTTTGCATAGTAGCAAATCATGCGGCACATATAAGATACACCGATCACTGCCTCGTCCAAGAGCCTTAGTGCGCTCATACATCTCATCGGCGTTCGCGCCCTTAAGCGAAGCTATGTCGGTATATCCAAGCGCGACTAAATCGGCGCTAGTATCTTCACCCACGTATGGTATCTGCCTGAAATTTAAAGCCACTATATCGGTCTTTATACGCTGGCGAGCCGCTGATAATTTTGCCATAGTTTTACTTTAAATTTAAGCCTGTGGCATTTCTCGCACCGCTTTGATTTGCGATAAAATTCTCTCGCAAATTTCACGCGGATTATTATCCTCGTAAATCGGTCTTCCGACCACGATAAAATCGCTATTTTCGCGCCTTGCCGTCTCTATGTCGGCTACCCTGCTTTGATCTCCTTTTGCTTCACCAAATGGGCGAATTCCTGGCGTTAGCGTTAGAAATTTATCACTTGTGGCTTCTTTTATCATCTTGCTTTCAAAAACAGAACAAACCATACCGTCAAGACCCGCTTCATAAGCACTTATGCTAAAATTTTTCACGCTTTCATTTATGTTTTTGCTATAAACAGCCTTAAATTCTTCCTCATTAAAGCTAGTAAGTGCCGATACGGCAAGGACTAGAGGGCGCACAGGAAGTGCATTTAGACGAGTTATAACCTCGCACATGGCCCGTTTTCCAGCGCTTGCATGGACGTTTATCATATCGACATTTAAATTTGCGATAACTTCGGCTGCGTCAGCCATAGTGTTTGGTATATCGTGAAGTTTTAAGTCAAGAAAGATTTTAGCTCCGCTAAGCTCTTTTAGTTCATTTATAAATTTTTCACCGTCTCTAAGGTAGCTTCTTAGTCCGACTTTTAGCCAGATGTCAAGCCCTGCTAAATCTTTTGCTAAGTTTAAATTTTGCTCGCGACTTTGCATGTCAAGCGCAACGCATAGTTTCACTTTTTTTCCTTTAATGCGCCCAAAACACCGTTTATAAAACGTGGTGAAGTATCGCTTGTAAGCTCTTTTGCAAGCTCAACTGCTTCGTTTATTACTACTGCGATATCGGTTTGTGCTTCGTTTATCTCGTAAAATCCAAGCCTTAGTATATTTCGCTCAACGATACCCACCTTATCAAGATCTCCGTCTTTTAGGTATTGTAAAATTTGTTCATCAAGTTTATCTTTGGTTGCTAAAATTTCACGAAAACTTTTTACAACACTCTCTTTGCGCTCGTTTCTGATCTTTTTTTCTTCTAAAAACTCATCTATAAACGCATCGTCAGTGTTTCCCATCTCGTAAGCATAAAGCAGTGAAACTACCGCCTGTCTAGCTTGGTGTCTAGTCGCCATTTTAGGCTCCTAAATTTTCATAAAGACTAAGCATTTCAATAACGCCGGTCATTGCTTCAAAGCCCTTGTTTCCGGCTTTGCTGCCTGCTCTTTCTATCGCTTGTTCTATGCTATCAACAGTTAGTACTCCAAATGTTACTGGTTTGCCGTATTTTAGTGTTACATTTGCGATACCTTTTGTAGTTTCGGCTGAAACATAGTCAAAGTGTGGTGTTGAACCACGTATTACCGCGCCTACGCAACAAACCGCGTCAAATTTACCGCTTGCAAGTACTTTTTCAAGCGCCATAGGAATTTCAAATGCACCAGGCACTAGGATCAGGCTTAAATTTTCTTCATTTCCACCGTGGCGCAAAAATGCATCTTTTGCACCTTCAACTAGGCGATCTGTAATGATATGGTTAAATCTAGCGTTGATGATCGCTATTTTTTCTTTGCCGTTTAGGGCTAATTTTCCTTCGATTATTTTCATTTTTATTCCCTTTATTTTAAAATTTCTTGTATTTTTAAGGTTTGTTCGACAACTTTTTCAAGTTCATCTAAATTTAGCATATTTGGTCCGTCACAAAGTGCCTCACATGGGTTTATATGTGTTTCATAGAAAAATCCATCCACGCCTACACTTGCGGCTGCCCTAGCAAGATACGGCACAAATCTAGCGTCTCCGCCGCTTTTTTCGCCAAGTGCGCTAGGCATTTGCACGCTATGTGTTGCGTCAAATACTACCGGCGCAAATTCGCGCATTAACACTAAATTTCTCATATCCACTATCAAATTTCCATACCCAAATGTGCTTCCGCGCTCGCAAAGCCAAACCCCGTTTTGCTTAGCTACCTCATATCCTTCGCCGCTTACTCCGCGAGTTTCAAGCACTTTTTTAACCGAGTGTTTCATCGCTGAAGCTGCCAGGAACTGCCCTTTTTTGATGTTTACTACCGCATTTGTTTTTGCTGCGGCTACTAACAAGTCTGTTTGACGACATAAAAATGCCGGGATCTGCAACACATCGGCAACTTTTGCGACAGGCTCGGCTTGATAGCTTTCGTGTATGTCAGTCACGATTTTATAGCCAAATTTTTCTTTTACCTTTGCTAAAATTTCACAACCTTTTTCAAGTCCCGGTCCGCGAAACGAGCTTAAGCTTGTGCGATTTGCCTTATCAAAACTTGATTTAAAATAAAAATCAATCCTACTATCTTCGTTAAGTTTCTGTAGACGCTGTGCAACCGACATTACAAGCTCTTCGCTTTCGATCGCACATGGTCCTGTTATTAGTATCATTATTATTTCTCCCTTGCAACTAGTATGCCGCTTAAAATGACTAGCATTATACCAAAAAATGCCATGCTATTTGGCAAACCGTCTCCCATAAGATAGCCCACCATGAGTGAAAAGACAACATCCATATAGCTAACTGCGGCAACTATTCCCGCCTTTTTAGTGGCTGCATAAGCCTTTGTCATATAAAGTTGGAAAAAATAGCCCGCAAGTCCCATAAATACTATAAAAATAACTCCTTTTAGGCTTGGCATAACAAACGGAGATAGCAAAAAGTCAAGTGGCTCAAACTGCACAACTTCGGCTGTTCCCATTAATATCATCGGAAGCAGTGTTCCCCAACCCATAAAGCTAAGTACTATAACGCTTGTATCATAGCTTTTGCGCAAAGAACGCACGCTAAGCATAGCAAGTGCGGCTCCAACACCGCTCCAAAGTCCAAGCCAGTCGGATTTACTTATGCCTAAATTTGGTTGAACTATAAACAAAATTCCTATAAAACCTAAAAATATCGCTCCCCAGCCCTTGTAGCTAAGCGCCTCTTTTAAAAATATCGCTGCTAAAACTGCTGTAAAAATAGGGCTTGTTTTTTGAAATGTATACGCAGCACCTAAATTTATATGAGCGATATTGTAAAATAAGGCAAAAAGTGCGACCGTGCCGATAAAGCCACGAAACATAAGCACGAAAAACTGTCCGCCTTTTTGATTTGTCGGTGGTTTTTTGTATATCGCATAAAGCACAAGGATAAGACCTACGAGGTTTCTAAAAAAGACAACTTCTACGCTTGACATCTCAGCGCTTAATACTTTTGCAAAAGCACCGACCGCTGCAAAATACATACAAGCTATTATCATATAGTAAGCACCCAAATGGTGCAAAATAAATCTATGCAAAACAAAACTTTCTTTTAAATTTAAGGCGTATTGTAGTGCAAAACGGCTTAAATTAATGAATAAAAAGCTTAAATTCTGTATAATCCCCAAAAATATTTATGATGAAATTTACAATGAAAAACATATCGGAGACGAATTTCTCACGATGTATCATATCAAGTAGATAAAGAAATTTTTAGTATAATAACGACTAATTACAAAGGAAAAACGTGCAAAAAGTTATATTAGTTGGAAAACCAAATGTTGGAAAAAGTTCGCTTTTTAATCGTTTGGCAAGGCAGAGGATAGCTATCACTAGCGATGTCAGCGGCACGACACGTGATACAAACAAAGCCGTTGTCGATATCGAGGGTAAAGAGTGTTTGCTTATCGATAGCGGCGGACTTGACGATAGTTCGGAACTGTTTCGTAACGTCAAGATCAAAACCCTAAACGAGGCTAAAAATTCAGACGCCATCATCTATATGGTGGATGGTAAATTTATGCCGGATGACGAAGATCGCATGATGTTTTATGAGCTTAGTAAGCTTAATATCCCGATCGCTCTTGTGATAAACAAAGTAGACAGCAAAAAGGACGAAACTAGGGCGTGGGAATTTATAAATTTTGGCGTAAAAGATCTTTTTCAAATTTCAGTAAGCCATAACACAGGACTTGATGAACTTACGGAGTGGATAGCAAAACACCTAAAAGACGATGTGTTAAAGGCTGATGTGAGTGATGATTTTGATGACTTTTTGGAAGAATTTGATGATGAGGGCGAGTTTAGGGCAGATGAAAATTTCGCCGAAAAAAATATTAAAGTAGGTATCATAGGGCGCGTAAATGTTGGTAAGTCAAGTCTCTTAAATGCACTTGTAAAAGATTCTCGTGCCGTAGTTAGCGATGTAGCAGGAACCACGATAGACCCTGTTAATGAAATTTACGAACACGAGGGTAGAATTTATGAGTTTGTCGATACGGCAGGTATTAGAAAGCGCGGTAAGATAGAAGGAATAGAAAGATATGCGCTAAACAGAACCGAGAAAATTTTAGAACAAACCGACATTGCACTACTGGTGCTTGACTCTAGCGAGCCTTTAACCGAGCTTGATGAGCGTATAGCCGGTCTTGCTAGTAAATTTAACCTTGGCGTGATAATCGTGCTAAACAAATGGGATAAGAGCGAGTGGGAATTTGACGAATTTTGCAAGGAGATAAAAGACCGCTTTAAATTTCTTGCTTATGCGCCTATTATCAGCGTTTCGGCGCTTGGAGGCAAACGCGTTCATAAGCTATACGGACTTATACAAGAGGTTTATCAAAATTTCACTCAAAAGATACAAACCTCAAAGCTAAATGAGGTCGTAGGAGAAGCTACAAAACTACATCCTATACCGCGCGAAAAAGGCAAAAGCGTTAAAATTTACTACGCAGTGCAGTTTGGTTTCGCGCCTCCTCGTATTGCGCTTGTTATGAACAAGCCAAGAGCGCTTCACTTTAGTTACAAACGCTACCTTACAAATAAACTTAGAGAGAGTTTTAGCCTAAGCGGCACTCCGGTAGTTTTGATACCGAAAAACCGTGGGGAGAGCGATGAAGATAAAGAATAATAATATAGTTCTTATAGGATTTATGGGGGTTGGCAAAGGAACTGTCGCTAGGGCTT
This sequence comes from Campylobacter sp. 7477a, assembly GCF_014892335.1. NCBI lineage: Bacteria > Pseudomonadati > Campylobacterota > Epsilonproteobacteria > Campylobacterales > Campylobacteraceae > Campylobacter > Campylobacter sp. 7477a. Next base: position 41,895 of record NZ_JADBJH010000014.1, on the reverse strand, counting down.
TAAGTAAGAGTTTAAAGACCATGAATTTAGACTGCGATGATTTGATAGAAAGCTCGGCAAATATGAAAATCAAAGATATTTTCTCGACATACGGAGAGACGTATTTTAGAAATTTAGAAAAAACTTTGGCTAAATTTCTAGCTTCTAGTGTAAGAAACGCCATTATCTCAACCGGAGGCGGGTTTATACACGCAAAAGATATCAAGAAAATAGGCACAACAATCTATCTAAAATCAAGCTTTGACGCGATAATAACTCGCATGCAAAATAGCGAAAATAGCGAAAAAAAATTTGCCAAAAGACCGCTTTTAAAAGACCCAAATAAAGCAAGAGATCTTTTTAACTCAAGGGTTGAAATGTATGAAAAAAAGGCGGACATAACAATAAATGTAGAAAACAAAACACCAAAGCAGATCGTAAAAGAGATAAAGAAAGCTTTGAGCTTAAAGGATAAAAATTGAGAGTTTTAACTGGACTTCAGCCAAGTGGGAAACTTCATCTTGGTAATTATTTCGCAAGTATAAAACAAATGGTGGAAGCACAAAAGAGCGAAGATATGTTTATGTTTATCGCAAATTATCATGCGATGACATCTGTAAGCGACGCTAAAAGGCTTCGTACAAATACGCTTGAAGCGGCATCCGCGTTTCTAGCCCTTGGCATAGACCCGCAAAAATCTACATTTTGGATACAAAGCGATGTAAAAGACGTGCTTGAGCTTTACTGGATACTAAGCCAATACACACCTATGGGGTTACTTGAAAGAGCTCATAGTTATAAAGACAAAATTGCCAAAGGAATTTCGGCTAACCATGGACTTTTTAGCTATCCGGTCTTAATGGCGGCTGATATTTTACTTTTTGGTTCAGATGTGATTCCTGTTGGAAAAGACCAAATCCAACATGTTGAGATAGCGCGTGATATCGCTATAAAATTTAATAACGAGCACGGTGAAATTTTTAAACTTCCTACACACAAAGTTGATGAAAATGTTGCGACCGTGCCAGGAACCGATGGTGCAAAGATGAGCAAAAGCTACGGAAATACTATCGATATCTTTGCGGACGCAAAAACGTTAAAAAAACAAATTTCAAGTATTGTAACCCAAGCTGTGCCACTAGAAGCACCTAAAGAGTGGCAAAACTGTAATGTCTATAATATTGCAAAACTTTTCTTGGATCAAATAGGACAAGAGGAGTTACAAAAACGTTATGAGCGTGGCGGTGAAGGTCACGGACACTTTAAGATGTATCTAAATGAGCTTGTTTGGGAGTATTTTTCTGAAGCAAGAGAGAAATTTGGTTATTACCAAAGTCATATGGATGAGGTTGCTGAAATTTTAGAAGCAGGAGCTAAAAAAGCCAAAGAAGTGGCATCTAATGTCATGGAAAAAGTAAGAGAAGCTACCGGAGTTTATTGATATTTGGGCTAAAATTAGCCCAAATTCTTACTTGTCACATTTTTATCATTTTTCTTTCAGACCGCTTTGGTCGCAAAATAAATTTTCAACTTATTAAATTTTGGTATTTAAAGAATTTTTGGATAGATGATTATAACTGTTTAAAGCTAAATTTGATAAAATAGCCCTTATTTTAGATAAAGGCGGAGCAAAATGATAAATTTAAGACTGATCGAAACAAATTTTGACGAATTTAATAAAAAACTTATAGCAAAAAAAGTCGATACAAATTTACTTAAAAATTTACTTGATACATATAATGATCTAAAGGCAAAACGCGTTATGCTTGAAAATTTTCAAGCGATACAAAATGCAAAAAGCAAAGAGCTTGGTATAAAAAGTAGAAACGGCGAAAATACAGACGCCTTGCGAGAAGAGTTAAACGCCAACAAAGCAGCGATGGGCGATGCTTCTGAGATAGTAAGAGAGCTTGAAGAAAAGCTTGAAGAGATAGCTTCAAGCGTGCCAAATATCATAGATGACGATGTGCCGTTTGGTGAAGATGAAAACGACAACGTTTGTGTAAAAACAGTGCTTGAACCACGTAAATTTGACTTTGAACCAAAGGCTCACTACGAGCTTGGCGAAGAGCTTGGATGGCTTGATTTCGAGCGTGGAGTTAAAATTTCAGGATCACGTTTTACGATACTTAGAGGCGAGGCAGCTAGACTTAGTCGTGCGCTTGTTAACTATATGATAGACTTTAACACGGCTCGCGGTTTTGAGCTTGTTAATGTTCCGTTTTTAGTAAATGCAAACACCTTATACGGCACAGGTCAGCTACCAAAATTTGCCGATGATCTTTATAAGATAAATAATGAAAATTTATACCTGATACCAACAAGTGAAGTGCCTGTTACAAACATTTATAATGATGAAATTTTACAAAGCGAAGAGCTTCCGATAAAGATGACCTGCTACTCTGCGTGTTTTAGGCAAGAGGCTGGTAGTGCAGGACGAGATACTCGTGGCATGATACGTCAACATCAGTTTGAAAAAGTAGAGCTTGTAAGTATCACTAAACCTGAAGATAGCCAAAAAGTTTTGCAAGAAATGGTTGAGTGCGCTTCTGATCTACTTACTTCACTAGGACTTGCACATCGTCATATGCTACTTTGCAGCGGAGATCTGGGATTTGGTGCGGCAAAGACTATCGACCTTGAAGTCTGGTTGCCTAGTCAAAACAAATACCGTGAGATAAGTTCGGTTTCAAACACTCGTGATTTTCAAGCAAGAAGGGCTAAAATTCGCTATAAAGACGGAAAGAAAAATGCCCTCGTGCACACGCTAAACGGCTCAAGTCTGGCAGTCGGCAGGACACTTATAGCTATAATGGAAAACTATCAAACCAAAGATGGTAGAATTGAAATTCCAGAAGTTCTTAAAAGGTATATGTAGTGCCTCAAAACCAAGATGAAGAGGTCTTGATACTAAAGCCTCCTGGCGAGGAGACGACAGAATCTGAGTCGGAAGAGCAGATAGTCTCTCTTGAGAGTATTCAAGATCCAAATTTGCTAATCGGCGATGAGATACCAGAACCTATAGAGGTTAAGAAATCACCTAAAAAACTATATATCATCATTGCTGTAGTTGTCTTGGTTATTATTATTTTGCTTATTGTTTTGATTTTTTTGTTAAAAAAAGACAAGGGCAATGAGATAGACGCCACGGGACTTGCTCAAAAGATAGAGTCAAACTATAAAACACAAGATTTTGCCGCATCAAGAATTGATGATATGATCGCAAAAGCAAACCAACTATATGAAAAAGGCAATAAATTTGAAGCATTAAAAATTTATGAAAATATAGCAACTTACAACCAGTCTTTATCCAACTATAATCTTGGCGTTTCGCAGATGAAGCAGGGAAATTGCGAGCAAGCCGTCATATCGTTTAATAAAGCCATACAAGATAGAGAAAACACAACCGTAAGTGCGATAAATGCGGCGGTTTGTTCGCTTGAAACCAACAGCACGCAAAATTTCAACTACTACATCGGACTTGCAAATTCCTTTTTGCAAAACGAAGTAAATTCGCCGCTTTACAGTTACTATCATGCGCTTATAAATTATTATAAAGGTAATTATTACGAGGCTTTGCAATCGCTTAAGCACCCAAGTAGCGAACATTATAAAGACAAGTATGTTTATTTAAGCGCTAAAATTTCGTCTATCTTAAAAGATGATCAAGTGGCCATTGACAAGCTTGAGTCACAAAAAGATTTTAATGCCAATATCACCTTGGCCCAACTTTATGCAAATGAGGCTAATTACGATAAGGCAAGAGACTATCTAAATAAGGCCGCAAGAAACACAACAAACCCCGATCTTATAAAAATGATAGCGGCGATAATTGATTTAAAGACCGGATTTTATAAAGATGGGGCGAGATTCATACGTGATGTTTATACCGCAGATCCATTAAAGCCAAGTCAAATTTTTAAGATAAAAGCGACTTTAAATCCCGAAATATTTGATGTAAATTTAGCTCAAATGAGCTTTAGCGATGAGATATTTTTTAACAAGGCAAGACGTTATGAAACGCTGTTTTATTTTGCTCCATATAAGGTTTTTGATGTAAAGCAAAGCATAGAGTATATAAGAAAAGGCGGTGTTAGTGTATTTTTAGACGATACTTCTACGGCGAATGACTTTTTAAGTAAGAGCGCGACCGTTTCAAAGGTAAATATCGAGCTTTCAGGTGTTATCGCCAAGGCTTTAAACTACAGACTAAAAGAGGCAAACCGCGACTTTATCGAGCTTGCCAAGCTTTATCCTCAGCACTCTATACTCCAGTATAATCTAGCCTTAAGCTATGCTCAGCTTGGAAATTTTTCACTTGCAGCAAAGCATTTTGCGTCAAGCTATCATTTAGATCCTAATAACCATCTAGCTGGAATTTTTGCCGCTTTTAGCTACGATATGACCCAGTCTTTAGACTCTAAATTTATAGGAGAGATAACTGAAAATTTAGAGAGTGATAAAAATTTAAAACAAAACAACCTATACACTTCACTCTTAAATTTGATAAACTCAAATCAAAGCGCGATGATGAGATGGCTTGAGGAGCCAAAAGAACAGACTATGTTTAATGTTGCCTTTGATGCGATAATATCAAAAATAGTAGGAAGAGATGATGTTATGCAGCAAAAAACTGACATCCTAGTTTCTTTGCTTCCAAACGACATAATGACTAATATCTTAAATTTCATAGCTTATAACAAGCAAGAAAACATAAAAGAGTATGCACAAAAGATACAAATTTATTTCAAAACGAAAAAACTTGACGTAGAGGCATTTTATCACGGCGCAAATATAATCAGAAAGCAATACATAAAACTACTTCAAATTTCCGGTCTTTTAAGCCACGAGCGCGAAAAGATAAAAGAGCAATTAAGAAGTGCTCCTGAAAATGTAAATATCATGCAGACTTTGGCGTATATTGAGCTTTTTAGTAACGACTTTGAAGAGTCATTTAGACTTTATAACAAAATTATTGATGAGTATAATATCCAAGATGCTTCCACTTTATTTTTAGCATCCGTTGCGGCAACCGGAGCAAACCAACCACAAAATGCCATAGCGCTTTTGGAGCTAACAAAGCTAACCGATCCTAATGCGATAGAAAATCGTGTCGCACTTGGATACTTGTATCATCAAATCGATAATGTAAACGCTGCCCTGATACAATATGACAAGATAGGAAATACTGATCATAAGAATGAATTTTATGATTTTATGATCGATAATGAGAAATAATAACTTTATCTTTACGATAATACAACGTTAATTAGATATAATTTTAAAATTTTAATTTTATTTTTTAAAGGAGGAATTTGTGGGAAACTTTTCTATACGTAAGAAAATATATGTTCCTATAGTATCTTTATTCGTGATCGCGATAGCTATCATGTTTATGTTTTTCTTAAACGGTAGCAAGGAGATCGAGGATAATGTAATATCAGACAAGGAGAAGAATTTTAGGCTTTTTACTGCTGAGAAATTAAATTCAAAAATTCAGGTCGCATCGCTTGGCGCTATAAATTTAGCTCAAAATAAATTTGTGATAGATGCACTTTTAAGCAATGACAAGGCTATGCTGAAAAATGAGCTAAAAAAACTTGTTGAAAGCTATAAAGACAACTCTATATATCAAAATATGAAAATTCACGTTCATACTGCAGATGTTAAGAGTTTTTTAAGACACTGGAGCGATAAATCGGGGGATGATCTAAGCTCATTTAGAAAAAGTATCTTGCAGGTTAAAAACACCAAAAAACCATTGGTTGCCATAGAGGCAGGAGTAGCCGGGCTTGAGCTTAGAGGTATAGCTCCGATATTTTACGAGGGCGAATACATAGGCTCGGTTGAGATCATGCAATCTTTCGAATCAATCGTAAAAGATCTAAAAAAGGAGCTAGGATTAAGCGCTGCCATAGTTATGGATAACGCCTTGCTTGGTTCCGCGGGAGGCTTAAAAGACGCTCCAAAAGTCGTGCAAGGTAATTATACTGTAGCGCAAAAGATGGATGGTGCAGATGCAAATTTCATAAAAGAACTAAGCGATGTTAGCAAAAGCGACTTGAAAGATAGGTTTCAAACTTCAGGCTATTTTGTTGTAAGCATACCACTTGAGGGATTTGACGGCTCAAGTATCGGATATATATTTGCTGCTGATACTCAAGAAAATATGTACTCTGCCATAATGGTGGCTAAAGATAGCATGGTAGATCAGATCATGGTCACGGTTGTTGCTGTGGTTTTGGTGCTTATTTTACTAACAATGATCTTAAAATCAATAATTCTTACGCCTATAAATAACCTACAAGATCACGCTAAGGAATTAGCCGTTGGAGATGGCGATCTTACTAAGAGAATCCCCGTTCAAAGCAATGATGAGCTAGGACAAACTGCAAAAGAATTTAACAACTTCATAGAAAAAGTAAGACTAACGGTTGAGGCGGCAAAAGACGTTGGTAATGAAAATGCTTCTATCTCAAGTGAGCTTTCATCAACAGCAAGAACAGTTGGTAGAAGCGTAGAAGAGACAACACAAACCATACAAAACACATTTGAGATGTCTGGTAAGATAAGAGAAGATATAAGAACATCTTCACAAGACGTGTTTGAAACGGCTGAAATTTTAAAAGGTGCGGCATTGAAATTAGCTGATGCTAGAAATGACATCCAAGATATCTCTAGAGATATACAGCAAACTTCAGAAAATGAGCTTGAACTATCTAATCACATGAAAGTTCTGACCTCAAATGCCACTCAGATAAAAGACGTGTTAAATGTTATCTCAGATATCGCGGATCAGACAAATTTACTTGCCTTAAACGCTGCTATCGAGGCGGCTCGTGCTGGTGAGCAGGGAAGAGGATTTGCCGTTGTTGCAGACGAAGTTAGAAAGCTTGCCGAAAGAACACAAAGTAGTTTATCGGAGATAAATATAACGGTTGGTTCTATAGTCGAGTCTGTTGCTCAGGCTAGCTTAAGAATGGAAGAGAACGTCAAAAAGACACAAAATTTAATCCAAATAGCACATAAAACCCAAAATACTGTTGAGATCGCAAATGAAGAGATGAGAAAAGGCGAGCAGCAGTCTGAAAAAAATGCAAAAGAATTTGCTCAAAAAGGCGATAATATCGATGAGGTTTTAAGTAGGATCGAAAAGATAAATGAGATAAGCGCGATAAACATGAGAAATACAGAAGAGATCGCAGCGGCAGCCGAACATCTACAAAGTGTCGGCGAGAAATTAAATCAACTTCTTATCAAATTTAGAACCTGAATTTAAAGGCATGGAGCTTTCCATGCCTTGTGTGTTTTAAAGATCTTTTATCCTAAGATAGCTGTTTAAAGCACCGATATAAGCTTTTGCACTTGCTTTCATTGTATCTATATCAAGTCCGTGTCCCATAACAGCATTGTGTCCTTCAAATTCTACTTTAACATCAACTTTGGCTAAAGCGTCTTTGCCTTGTGAAACCGCAGTAACCTTATAGTCTTTAAGCACCCCGTTAATGTTGCTAATCCTATCAATAACTTTAAATATCGCATCGGCAGTGCCGTTACCAAGAGCGGAGTCACTTGTTATTTGATCGTCATGCTTTATACTTATAGAGGCGCTCGCAAGTGATCCACCGCTACTTTGAAGAAGTTCAACTATCTCATATACTTGTGGAATTTTAGTTATCTCTTCAGCCACAAGAGCGCGGACATCATCATCAAAAATTTCCTTTTTCTTGTCGGCAAGTTGCTTAAATTTATCAAATGCGGTATTTAATGCATCCACATCAAGATCAAAACCAAGAGAAACTAGCTTATCCTTAAACGCGTGGCGACCGCTGTGCTTACCAAGAACAAGAGAATTTTGCTCAAGTCCTATACTTTGGGCAGATATGATCTCGTAAGTTTCTTTGTGTTTTAGCATTCCGTCTTGATGTATGCCGCTTTCGTGGGCAAAGGCATTTTTGCCGACTATGGCTTTATTTGGCTGAGGCTCTATGCCTGTTATACTTGCTATTAGGCGAGATGATGGGTAAATTTCTTTTGCGATTATGTCTGTATAAAGCGGGGCAAATATATCTTGACGTGTTTTAATTGCCATAACAATCTCTTCTAATGCCGCATTTCCCGCTCGCTCTCCTATGCCGTTTATGGTGCATTCAACTTGTCTAGCACCGGCTAATATACAAGCAAGAGAGTTTGCAGTAGCTAGGCCTAAGTCGTTGTGGTTATGGACCGAAACAATCGCACGATTATTTATAAATTCTACCATCTCAGAAACCATCTTAGATAGCTCGGTTGGCAAACGATAGCCGACAGTATCTGGTAAATTTATAGTTCCTGCACCTGCTTCAATGACTGCATCGCAAATTTCTTTCATGAAATTTATATCTGTTCTACCTGCATCTTCACAGCTAAACTCTACATCGTCACAAAAAGTTTTAGCATATTTGACAGCTTCGACGGCACGCTTTATGACTTCTTGTGGTTGCATTTTTAGCTTGTATTCCATGTGGATAGGACTTGTTGCTATAAATGTATGTATTCTTTTGTATTTTGCAGGTGCTAAGGCTTCTCCGGCTGCTTTTATATCTCGCTCAACTGCACGTGAAAGTGAGCATACTCTTATGTTTGACGCTTGCTTTGCTATTTGATTTACCGCATCGAAGTCACCTGGACTAGCCGCAGCAAACCCAGCTTCCATAACATCAACTCCCAGGCGCTCTAATTGAAGCGCGATTTGCAATTTTTCAGCAGTATTCATCGAAGCGCCGGGGCTTTGTTCACCATCTCTCAATGTTGTATCAAATATTATTATTTTATTATTATTCATTTTTTATCCTTTTTGGTATTTTATTTTATTGCTGGTACGGTTAAGTTAGTGAAAAAGAAGTTTTGCTACCTAAGTAGCAGCAGTAGAGAGTTTTTGATTTCGATTTTTGGCAAGAATTTTAATGACTTTATTACGCCTACGCTCATTCACTCTCCTTTTTTAAATTTTTTAAGAACATAAAAGTTGTCCTGATTATACCATAAAAAATGTAAATGCTCATTACAATGGTTGCGCTCTCAAGAGGATAAAGATATAACATGGAAAAAGCTATGACAAGAACGACTAAAATTCTCATAACATGCGCTTGTCTAAAATTTACCTTTTTGAAACTAGGATATCTTATGTTGCTTACCATCAATACAGCTAAAACACACTGCATTATAAGATATATCCACTCAAAGCCGATAAGGTTATAATTGATATATACGCCAACATATAGCGCGCTTACTATAGCTGCAGTAGGTATTGGAAGACCTATAAATACATTTGGTTCATATGTGCCGGTTGTTACATTAAACCTAGCAAGACGGATGGCTCCAAAGACAACAAACATGGCACTTACAAGAGTTCCAAAGCGTCCAAAATGCTGACCGATAGATAGATAAAAAAGTATCGCCGGAGCTACACCAAAGGCTACTAAGTCGGCAAGACTATCAAATTCTACACCAAATTTACTAGTTGTTTTGGTAAGGCGAGCCACTCTGCCATCAAGTCCATCAAGTATTAAAGATAAAATAATCCATAAAATCGCCTTTTCATAATCACCTTTTATACTCGCGATAACACTTACTATACCTAAAAATGCGCTAGAAGCGGTAAATAAATTTGGTAAAATATACATTAATTGAGGTTTTTGACTATGCATTCATGCTCCTTGTTTCAAGGTAACCAAGTGTGCTTTGGCTACGCACCCTCTCACCTATACTTACGCAAATTTTTATATCTTTTGGTAAAAATAAAACAACCCTACCGCTACCTAAAAAACCTAAAATATCGCCAGGAGATACTTCTGGTTTATCTTCAAGTTCAAGTGATCTTGAAAGAGCTCCGGCGATAACTCGCATATAAATTTTAAAACCTTTATCTTCAAAAATATAAAGAGCTCTTTGGTTTAATGCATTTGATTGTTTCATTTTTGTACATAAAAAAAGACCATGACGTTTTTTTAATACAACTGTTTTTGCCAAGCAAACTGCATATAAGACGCCCACACCAAAGATAGACTTATCTATCTCCACCTTAGTGCAACTTTGTCCTTCAAATTCAGCTACACCTATATGTGAAATTTTGCCATCTATCGGCACTAAAATTTGGGACTTATCAGTGCATTTAACACTTTCTCTTTGTCTAAAAAATGCTACACAAGCTATAAAAACCGTCACAAAAAAACACTCAAACATATCAATCGCTAAAAACACAAACATTAAAAACGCAAAGATTATTATGTATTTGTATCCGTATTTTGATATATATTGCATTTCTTAGACCTCTTTTGTATCCTAGTTTTTATCTTGCGACTCGTCATTTATATGAATTTCTTCTTTGATTTCATCTTCAACAAGTCTAGTCTCAAGTCCGTTTTCTTCTTCGAAATTTTTAATTATCTCTCTAACTTTTTCGCCCTCGATGGTTTCACTTTCGTAAAGTGCACTTACCATGTTTTCGATCGCACCGCTATATGTGCGAAGCGTATCTAAAACGGCATTGTATCGCTCATTTAGCATGTTTTTAACAGTATCATCTACTAGCTGTGCGGTTTTATCGCTATAATCTTTTATAGTTTGTCCGCCTAGGAAGTTATTGCGTTGTTTTTCAAGCACCATAAGACCTGCTACTTCGCTCATGCCATACATGCTTATCATTGACTTAAATATATCGGTCGCACGCTCGAGATCATTGCTAGCACCTGTTGAAATTTCTTTTATAAAGACCTCTTCGGCCGCCCTTCCACCTAAAAGCACATCAACCTCTGCTATAAGCTCATGTTTTTGCATGAGGAATTTATTTTCTTCCGGTCTATTTAGTGTATAGCCAAGTGCCGCTAGTCCGCGAGGCACTACTGAAACTTTTGTAACTCTTTTTGCGCCTTTTGTAACCTCGGCGATAAGCGCATGTCCGCATTCATGATAAGTTACGATACGTTTTTCTTTTGCATTTACCCTGCGTGATTTTTTCTCAAGTCCCGCTATGGAGCGCTCAACAGCTTCTATTAGGTCTGATTGCTCGACTTCGGTTTTTGAGTTTCTACCAGCCAAAAGAGCGGCTTCATTAATTATATTTTGTAAATCTGCACCGGCTAAGCCCGTGGTTAGGCGACCTATCTCTTCAAGATTGACATTTTTTGCTATCTTAACATCTTTCATATGAACTTTTAAGATGTCAATCCTGCCTTTAAAGTCCGGCTTATCAACAAGAACTTGTCTATCGAAACGACCTGGGCGCAAAAGTGCTGCGTCAAGTACTTCAGGTCTGTTTGTTGCGGCTATAACGATAACAGGAAGCTTGTCTGCATCAAAGCCGTCCATTTCTGAAAGTAGTTGGTTTAAAGTCTGCTCACGCTCGTCGTTTCCGCCCATAGGTCCTGAATTTCTACTTTTACCAATAGCGTCTATCTCATCTATAAAAACTATCGCAGGACTTTCTTTTTTAGCGCTTTCAAAAAGGTCTCTAACTCTACTTGCGCCAACGCCGACAAACATCTCTATAAAGCTTGACGCTGATATTGAGAAGAATGGCACGTCAGCCTCTCCTGCAACTGCACGAGCAAGTAAAGTCTTGCCTGTACCAGGAGGTCCTACAAGTAAAATTCCTTTTGGAATTTTTGCTCCTAGACGTAGGTATTTGTCAGGATTTTTAAGATAATCAACAATCTCAACAACCTCGTCTTTTGCCTCTTCAACGCCTGCTACATCGTCAAATTTTACATTAGGTTTTTCTGAATTTATAAGTTTTTTTGCGCTTCCTATGCCTAAAATTCCACCACCCATATTTTTTTGCATACGGCTTGCAAGAAACATCCAGATGCCAAAAAATATAAAGATAGGTAAAACCCATGAAAACAGCAATTCACCAAACCAATTTGTTTCACTATATGCCTTATATTCAACTCCTGTCGCATCAAGAAGTGGTATGAAGGTTGGATCTGAATGGATACGTTTAGTCACATAAATGTTTTGGTTTAATCCAAGTGCACGTATCGAGGTTTCTGAAATTTCAACTCTTGAAATTTGTTTACTTGAAACTAGCTCTTTAAGCTCTGAATACGAAATATTTTTTGTTGCATTCATGGAGCCTTCGCCAAGTGTTCCCATGCTATCGCCTGTTAATCCTCTAAAAGCAAGGACGATGACGATGGCAAAAATAGCAAATATAAATATTGGATTTTTATTAAAAAATCCGCCGTTGTTATTATTATTTTGATTTTTATTTTGGTTGTTTTGACTCATTATTTCCCTTAAATTTTACTTTTGAAAGACGAAGCTAACCCAGTCATTGAGTTGTTTTTTCTCAACAAGCTTAAGGTCGGCAAAATTCTGTAGTATCCTATCTTCGTATTTTTGTAAGATACCTGAAAGTATTAAGTATGCATTATTTTCTAAAATATTTTTTAAATCATTTTTTAGCATAAAAATAACATCTGCAATAATGTTTGCCACAACGATATTGTATTTTGTATTTAAATTTGATATAGATCCGGTCCAAATTTTATTTATGTCGGCGTTGTTTAGTTTGGCATTTTGTAGAGTGCTTTGCACTGCAAGTTCATCTGTGTCGCAAGCATCGACAACACAGCCCATTTTAGTTAGTGCGATACTTAAAATCCCGCTCCCACATCCTACGTCCATCGCTTTCATTTCGTCTTTTGCGTATTTTTGTAAAAACATTATGCAAGAGCTGGTGCTTTCATGGTGTCCTGAACCAAAGGCTAGGGCAGGGTCTATTATGATATTTTTTGCGTTTTCTTTTGCTTCTTCCCAACTCGGACGTATATAAAATTCACCCAATAAAACGGGTTTTACCCCACTTTTGTATTCGTTTATCCAGTCTTTATTTTCTTTTAAATTTAGTGAAATTTGTAGGTCGTTTTTGATATTTAGTGTATCGCAAAGTTTTGAGACATATTGTTCTATGCCCCATTGTATCTGACTTAGATCGTCTTCGTCGCGGATAATAATCTCATTTTCACGCTCTTCAACACAGGTAATCCCAAAAGAAAACACTAGTTCTAAAATTTCATCATAAAAATTAGAGCTTTTTATGCTTAATTCATAGAATTTATCTTTCATTATTCAAGAACGTCTTCGAGTTTTTCTTTTAAAACTTGTGGAGTAAAAGGCTTAACGATGTAGTTGTTTACACCAGCTTTTAGTGCAGTAATAACCTCTGCTTTACCACCTTCGGTTGTTACCATTATGATAGGCATATCTACATATTTTGCCTCTGCACGAACTTTCTTTACAAGCTCAAGACCGTTCATTTCAGGCATGTTCCAGTCGGTAATTAACACATTTATGTCGCTGTGCTGTCCCATAATGCTCCATGCTTCAGCGCCGTGTTCAGCCTCCAAAATATCGTTATGTCCTAGTCTTTGAAGGGTGTTTTTTATAATTCTTCTCATAGTCGAGCTGTCGTCTACAACTAATATTTTCACACAATGTCCTTTTATAGAAAATGCTTTATTGTAACAAATTTTATATTGATTAAAGCTTTAAATTTTATAAAACTTTTAAAAATGCCTCTTTTAGGTCGATTTTGCCTTCGTAAAATGCCTTGCCTACGATAACTCCACCGATAAGCGAAGTTTTTTTAAGCTCTAGAATATCATCCATTGAGCTTACGCCTCCGCTGGCTATCGTTTCTATGCCGCTTGCATGTGCGATTTTAAGTGTGAAATCAACATTTACTCCACTAAGCATGCCGTCTTTGTTGATATCGGTGCAAATTATCGCTTTTACTCCGGCGTTTGCGAATTCTTTTGCAAGGTCGGTTGCTTTTACGCTTGATACATCCGCCCATCCTTCAATCGCCACATAGCCGTCCTTGGCATCTATGCCTACAACAACCGGGTAAAATTTTGCCATTTTACGCACAAAGTCAGGATCTTTAAGTGCTATGGAACCTAAGATAACTCTATTTACTCCAAGATCTAGGTATTTTTTTATACGTTCTTCGTCGCGTATGCCGCCGCCTACTTGGACATTTAAATTTGTAGCTTTTACTATGCTTTCTATCGTTTTAAAATTTATCGTTTGGCCGGCAAATGCGCCATCAAGATCAACCACATGAAGCCATTTTGCCCCCATGTCTTGAAACTGTTTTGCAAGATCTTGCGGGTTATCGGAGTAAATTTTTGCACTTTGCATAAGTCCTTTGCTAAGTCTAACCGCCTTACCTTCTTTTAGGTCTATCGCAGGAAAAATTTGCATTAAAGCTCCTTGAAATTTTCTAAAATTTTAAGTCCTGCATTGTGACTTTTTTCTGGATGTGGTTGAAAGCCATATATGTTATCTTTGGCTACGGCAGAGACAAATTTATATCCGTATTCGCTCTCTCCTAGCACCGCATCATCTTGGCAAATAGCATGAAAACTATGGACGAAATAAAGATACTCAAGCTCTTTTAGCCCTTGATTTATCGGTGTTTTTTTGGTGAAATTTATGGTATTCCAGCCAACATGAGGTATTTTTAAAGGGCTTGGAAATTTAGCTTTATCAAATTTGACAACCTTGCCTTTTATAAGACCAAGTCCATTAGTAACACCAAATTCATCGCTTTGTTCAAATAAAAGTTGCATGCCTAGACAAATTCCTAAAAAAGGTCTGCCAGTAAGTATAAATTCATGTATTGCCGTATGCATATTTGCATCTTTTAGCCTATCCATAGCCTCGGCAAATGCCCCAACTCCTGGCAAAACAACCTTATCGTAGTTTTTAAGTTCATTTGCTTGGCTTACTAGCTTGCAGCTTGCTCCAACCTTGGCAAATGCATTTATAACGCTTTGTATGTTTCCTGCTTTGTAGTCAATAATACCAATCATTGTGATTTTTGCCTTTTTACGCTTAGTAGATATATGCTTAAAGCTATCATTAATAGCGCAACACCGCCTATTAGGTATATGGCGTTGATGATACTTTCTGGTGATGTGATAGCAAATTTAAACACAAGCATCAGTGCTTCGATCGCGAGTGCAATTATAATTGAGCCGATAAATCTAACCATCGTTTTATACAAAAGCGTATCTTCCGAGTGGCTTTTACCAATGACTTCTTCTTCAAATATCGTCTTAACAAGGTCAAATATGGCAAGGGCAAGAGTTAGGATGATGGTTGACTCAAATATCTCGCTAACATCGATGTGTTCGATGCTTTTTGATACAAAACTTTTAACCGCATAGCCAAATAAAAACGCGCATATCATAAAAAGCACTGCGCAAAAAAGCGTATAAATACACTTTAAAAATCTACCAAAATAATTTTCCAAAGTGCCTGTATCGGTTATTTTTAGAAGATTTTCTAATGAAATATCAACGCAGGCAATAAATTTCAACTCGTCTTTATCGTTATAAATCGGCGCACTAGCCGTCACGCAAAGCTCTCCATTTAAATTTGAAGGATATGGGTCACTTAGTGTAAATCTCTTCTCTCTAACGGCGCGGTAATAGTAGGCGTTATTGATACGACTTTTACTAGCTCCGCTTGCAGTAATGTCTGAATTTATACTGACGCTATCTTCGATCTGAGTGCCGTTTTCGTCAAGTATGTAGTAAGCATCAAAATTTGAAATCTCATGCGCTATCTCTTCAAGTCCGTTTTTTAGGCTTTCAAGAGAGACGCCTGGTAGGTGATTTGGCAAATTTCTATTAAACAAATAACAGACATAAGCGCGAGCTTTGTATCTGATATCGCTAAAACGTTGTATGTCTTTTATGACCAATTTTTATCCTTTTAAATTTAAAGCGTGGTTGAATTCTGGAACGATATTTTTAAGTGCGGCTGCTACCTTGTCTCCTTCAAGCGTAAGAAGCTCTGAAATTTGTTTATTTAAAAGCTCTAAATCATAAGGCTCTGAGTGTGTAACAAAAATGCTTTCAAATTTAGTCTGCACGTCATCCTTGTTGATAAGTAACTCTTCATATAATTTCTCACCCGTCCTAAGTCCGACAAATTCGATCCCTAAATGTTCTTTGTTTGATAAAAGAAGCATCTTTTTGGCAAGATCGACTATCTTAACAGGCTCACCCATGTCAAGCACAAATAGCTCGCCTCCTTTGGCGATAGAAGCGGCTTGAAGTACAAGCTGGCAAGCTTCTGATGTTAGCATAAAATAGCGTGTTATGTCCGGATGTGTGACGCTTAGAGGTTTGTTTGCGGCGATTTGAGCTTTAAATTTAGGTATAACTGAGCCTGATGAGCCAAGCACGTTACCAAAACGAACGCAAACTATCTCGCAAACCCCTTGCTCGTTAGAATTTAAAGCGTAAAGTTCGCAGACTCGTTTTGTTGTTCCCATGATATTTGTTGGACGCACCGCCTTATCAGATGAGATCATAACAACCTTTTTAACGCCGTGTTTTTTAGAAAAGTCTATAACATTTTTTGTGCCAACGATATTGTTTTCTACGGCTGAACGCGGGTTTAACTCGCAAAGAGGAACATGCTTATAGGCTGCTGCATGGATTACGATTTGAGGTTTGAATTCCTCAAAAATACTTTCAAAATCCTGCTCGTTTGTGATATTGACAAGTCTGCTTACGGTTCTGCTATCGTGTGTGTCTTCGGCGATTTTATATAGATTAAATTCGCTGTGTTCTACCATGATAAGCTGTTTTACGCCGTATTTTAGGCATTGTTTACATATCTCACTACCGATACTTCCGCCAGCTCCGGTTACAAGAGCGACTTTATCTTTTAAAAAATTTGCTATTATTTCCGGGTTTAGGTCTTTTGGTTTTCTTGCTAGTAAGTCCTCAATAGAGATGTCTTTTATCGGGTCTTTTTCAACTAAAGAAAAGAGTTTGACATCGCGTATACCGTATCTTGTAAGCTCGTCAAACACAACTTGTAAATCATCTTGATTCAGTGCTAGAGCGATGATCGCCGTTTTTACGTTGTATTCTTTGATGATAGTCGGGATTTCATCTTTGTCCTGCACTAAAAATCCATCGCAATAAGTTCCTATAAGATCGCTTCTTCCATCGACTACGCCAACTGCATAAAAGTCAAGATAGCCCTGCTTAAGACCGTTTAGAACATGTATGGCTTTTGTTGTTGCGCCAAAGACGATACAAGGTTCTCCTTTGTGCGGTTTGTTTGAAAAGTCAAGAAACATACGTTTTGAAATTCTTAAAGCACCGACCATAAGGCATGATATCAAAAGATCGATAGAAACGACGCTTTGTGGATAAGGCTTGAGATAGTCTTGAATGATGAAATAAATAACACTAAAAATCACGGTAGCACATATGTGCGCTAGAAAAATTTTACGCGCTTCATTTAGTCCGAAAAATCTCCAAGGAACCTTATAAATTTTAAACATCCACATAAAAGAAAGTTTAAGACCAACTAAAAAGATCATCGTGATAAATAACCCCTGATAGTAAATTTCAGGGATATTTCCGCTAAATCTTAAAAGATAAGCGATGTAGATAGAGGCTATAAAGATGATCGTGTCGGCAAGCAGGAAAAATATAAGTCGTTTTAGCTTTGTTGCTTGAAACATCTATAAATTTTCCTTTATAATCTTGATGACGCGTTCTTGAATTTGTGGTTTTAGACATGAACCGCTTGGAAGACAAATTCCCCTCTCAAATAACTCCTGGCTAGTTCCGTCTGTAAAGCTTAAAGCGCCTTTAAATACAGGTTGCATGTGCATAGGCTTCCAAAGTGGACGGCTCTCTATATTTTGTTTAGCTAGGGCTTCTATCACGCGTATATGTGCGCCTTTTTCTTTAAACACGCCTGTCGTAAGCCATCTGTTGCCACGAGAATTTTCAAGCTCTGGCATAAATTCAAGCTCATTGACAAGCTCGTTTTTGTAAATTTCAAAAACGGCTCGTTTGGCTTTTACGCGCTCTTCTAAAACTTCCATCTGTGCCACGCCTACTGCGCCTAGGATATTACTTAGACGATAATTATATCCGTAGTCTTTATGCTCGTAGTGAAGCAAAGGCTCTCGTGCTTGCGTGCTGTAAAATCTAGCCTTTTCAACTAAATTTTCATCTCCTACAAGCATACCGCCACCCGAAGTCGTTATGATCTTGTTGCCGTTAAAACTATATGCTCCAAGTATACCAAATGTTCCAAGTGCTTTACCGTTGTAAAAACCTCCAAGCGCTTCGGCTGCATCTTCTACGAGCGCGATACCTTCGTTTTGGCAGATTTCACAAATTTCATTCATCTTTGAAGCTTGACCGTAAAGGTGAGTTAGCACAAGCGCTTTTGGCTTTTTAGGTAAATTTGCTATGGCTTTTTTAAGAAGTTCTGGGCTTAAATTCCAGCTCTCGTCACAGTCTATAAAAACAGGAGTGGCCTTTTCGTAAAGTATCGGAGATACCGACGCCATAAAGGTAAAGCTTGATGCAAGAACAATGTCACCTTGCGTTACGCCAAGCGTTCTAAGAGCTAGGTGAAGCGCTGCAGTGCCTGAGCTAAGCGCTAACGCGTCTTTTGTAGACGTGTAGGATTTTATACTATTTTCAAATTTATTTACAAATTCTCCAAGCGGAGCGATGTAATTACTTTTAAAAACTTCGTTTATATACTCTTGTTCACGTCCGCTCATATTTGGCGGAGATAAAAAAACCCTGTCCATTTCTGACCTTATAGATAAAATAGCTTTGATTTTAGCACTTATTTTTTAATTTTAAGTTATTTTGATGAAATTTGATATGTATTTTTAATTTTTATGCTTTTATTTGATGGATACCTTAATGACGATTGTTGCATGTGATTTTGATATGTTTAAATTTTGGTTATTATTTTTGCCGGCACACCGTAAGCTTTTACTTTGTTTGATATATCTCTTACTACTACGCTTCCGGCTCCTATAACGCACTCTTTGCCGATAATAATACCTTGTATCACGCTAGTGCCGATACCAACGTGAGTTAGCTCGCCCACACTTACATTTCCAGCCAGAGCTGCATTTGGGCTAATGTGTGCAAACTTGCCTATCATGCACTCATGCTCCACTACTGCGCCACTGTTTATGATAGCTCCTTCACCGATAACGGCACCCGCGTTTATCACGGCATTTGGCATGACTACCACGCCACTTTTTATCACCGCACTTGGGCTTATAACCGCACTTGGATGAACCAAACTTACTACGTTAAATCCAGCTTTTTTTACGCGTGCGGTTACGGTCTTTCTTGTTTGGTTGCTGCCTATTGCGATGACGATGTCGGCTTTTGGCAAATTTGGGTGAAATTTGATCTCGTTTTTATCGTCCAAAAAGACGACTTTCTCATATCCAACAGCTTGTGCGATATCTGCGATGACTAGCCCGTGTCCCGAAGCGCCATAGATGTAAATTTGGCTAGTTCTTGCCATTAAATTTCTCCGTTGTAGCCATACCCTCTTTACTTACGCCCTCTTTTTTTATCACTTTTTTTATGGTTAAAAGTGCGATCTGCACGTCCATTTTAAGGCTTAAATTCTGGGCGTAAAAGGTGTCAAATTTAAACTTCTCTTCCCAGCTTATCGCATTTCTGCCATTTACCTGCGCAAGTCCCGTGATACCTGGCCTCACATCGTGGCGTTTGGCTTGCTCGGCGCTATAAAGCGGCAAGTATTCAACCAAAAGTGGGCGAGGTCCGATGAAGCTCATGTCGCCTTTTAGTACGTTAAAAAGCTGTGGAAGCTCATCTAGGCTTAGCCCTCTTATGCGCTTGCCAAAGCTAGTTAGGCGAAACTCATCGGGCAAGAGTTCGCCGTTTTCATCCCTCTCATCGCTCATTGACTTAAATTTATAAATTTTAAAAATTTTGCCGTTAAGTCCCGGCCTATCTTGCGTAAAAATCGGATCGGTTTTGAGCTTAATTTTTATCAAAATCCATACCACGACCACAATAGGAAGTGTCAAAGCTATAAGCACCAAAGCCCCCAAAACATCTAAAAACCGCTTAAAAAACGCCCTATACATCGATAAATTTCCTATAAACTTCAATATATTTTTTAGCGATCTCTCGCTCGTCAAACTCAGCCACCGCAAGCTTTCGTCCGTTTTCGCCAAAACGCTTTGCCATACTCTCGTCATCTAGCAAAATTTCTATCTTTTTAGCTAAATCAGCAGAGTTTTTCACCTCACAAAGTAGCCCGTTAAAGCCATCTATCACAGCTTCATTACATCCAGCCACATCACTTGCCACAACGCTGCGCCCCATACTCATAGCCTCTAAAATCGTGCGCGGAAAGCCCTCGCGGTAGCTTGGAAGCACAAGCATATATGAAGCTTTTAAAAGCTGCGCCACGTCATCTCTTGCGCCTAGATATTTTACGTTTCCGTCTCTTAAAAATGCCGTATCAGCCGTGCTTTTGTTACCATCAAAGCCCTCTCCGACATAGACGAATTTGCAGTCTTTGCGCTCCTTCAAAAGCTCCGCCGCTTCGTAAAATTCTCTCACACCCTTATGCCACATCGCACGTCCTATCATCAAAACGACTTTTTTATCGCCCAAATCTGCATTTTGGGTCAAATTTGGATCAAATTTACGCGTATCCACGCCCACGCTTTTGATTTTGATGATTTTTTCCGCACTAATTATGCCTTGATCTAAAAAATATTTGGGATCGGCCTCATTTACAAATATACACGCATCGCTTAAATTTAAGGCGCGCTTGTATAAAGTCTCGATCGTTTTACGCACTATTCGCGTTTTAAAGTCGTTATCTATATAAAAGCTTCCAAGCCCCTCAACTAAATTTATCACGCGTTTTATGCTCGCTTTTTTAGCGGCAAACGTGCCAAAAACGTTTGATTTATGAGCCGAAGTTTGAAGCAGGTCTAAATTTAGATCTTGTAAAATTTCACTTAGTTTGTTTGAGTTTGAAACGACGGTGAGCGGATTTATACTAGCTCGGTCAAGCTCATAAGTAACGCACTTAAACTCCGCTTCAAACCTTTTTACATATTCGCCCTTTGGACAGATAGCAAAGACCTCGTGTCCCAAATCTTGCAAAGCACGCATTATTGGGCTTCTAAAATAGTAAATGCTCATATCGGCATGCGAAAGAAAACCTATCCTAGCCACGAGATAAAACCTTATTAAAAATCATTTCTTCAACCTATAAATTTTAGTTGCGCTATCTAATATAACCGGCTCAAAAAGCTCTTCGTCATATCTTTCAAGTGCAAAAAGCTGGATAAAAACAGAGTTAAACATACTCTCGTCAATTACCAAAAAACGTCCGTAGTCACGCATGAAAATGATATAAATTTTTGCATTCGTATCAAAGTTGTATTCAGTTACTTCAAGCTTGCCGTTTTCGTTATATTTTGTTTCTAAAAAGCTATTTACTTGGATCTTGTTGTTGCCGGCTACTATATTTCTCATGTCGCTTGTGATTGTTATACCGTTTGCAAGTGCTATTTTATCGCTGTCTTGCCTAAAGTATTTTGTCGTAAAAAATACAGGATCGTTCCATTTTTGTCCTGTTTTTAGATCAAGTCTTGAAAACTGCAAGATCGTTGGGAAGATATTTAGCATGCGCTCCGGTAGATAGTAGTAAATTTCACGCGTTTTTTTTGGTAGTTTAAAGCTTTTATCGTTAAGTGAATTTAAAAATAAATTCACATCTTGGCTTTCATATTCTTTTAAAATTTGGTTTAAATTTGCGCCAAATTTTTCGTTGAAATTTCGCTCTGTATATTCAACTTCAAGACGAGCCATATTGACTGAGCTTGTCTGGTTTTCGCCAAGCGCAAAACTAACTGCAAAGTTATCTCTTCCAAGGTGTTTTCCGCCATCTATCAAGGTCTTAACATCACTGTAATACCTTATAGGATAACCATAATCCCACCAAGTCAAAACATAATCCTCACGTCCTGCGATACGTTTTAACTCATCAAGCACTCGAACCTCTTTTGCATCAAAAACGGGCGAAATTTTATAGTTATAAATGTGAGTTGCTACAGGATAAAGCGATAAAATGGCTATAAAAATATAGACGGTTTTAAATAAAATTCCTGAAAATTTAAGCTTTTCAAGAACAAAAACTATGATATATCCAAAACCTATAGCCATGACAGGTACTGCATAAATCGTAAACCTAAGTCCGCCTTTAAGCGCTAAAAATCCCAGCAAAAGCATACCTAAAGCAACTATAAATGAACGCTTTTTTATACAAAGTAAAAGTGTGCCAAAAAGTGAAACCGCAAATGTCAAAACATGACCGCTTATGCGCTCGCAAAATAGCACTAGATCGACGATGCCTGACTCTTGTATGGTTTGGTTTACGTTAAAATAATGAAAGCTTAAATTCGAAAGTTCGCTAACGTTTCTAAACACATAAAACTTTAGCTGAAAGATTATTGGATTAAGACCTCCGTTTATCGCAAAAAAGGCAAATGCTCCAACTAAAATGGCGATCGAAATTTTAAGAGTTAAAAGGCTTTTTTTAAATAAAATCACAAGATAGATCGCCAAAATCAAAGCAAATTTTGCGTATGGGTCAAAATTTGATATCGCCAGTAGCATGAATGCGATAAGTATGTAGTTTAGAGCATTTTTTCTATCAAATACAAGCGTGTAAAAAGCTAGTAAAATAGTAGTCGCTGCTATGAGTGAAAAGGCGCTTAAATACCACCACATATAGGCTAGGATGGTAATGGGGGCGATGATGAGGCTTTTTGCGTCTTTACTCTCAAGCACCCTTATAACACCCCATATCAAAAACACTCCAAACACGATAATAAGCATATCGGTATCATAATACCCAGCCATCGTGCGGTTATAGTAGCTGTTTGCCACAGAGCCTAAAAGTGCCGCGATAAAGCCAGCTTTTAGCGCGTTGTATTCGCGTGCGATTAATATGGTAGGGATGACAACTAGCGAGCTTAAGATAACGCTTAGATAGATCATGACGCTTTCTATGTTAAGGTCAAAAAGTTTGACAATCCAAAATGTAAGTGTCGAAAGCGACGAGCCAAAGTAGCTTAGGTCATTTGGTTGATGAAAACCCGCAAGCATATCTCTGGTGCCCTCGGCAAACGCATAGCCATCGTTTGTGCTTATCATCAGTTCGTTGTTGTGGAAAAATCCAACAAAACTACTTGCCCAAAATACCCAGTAAAGTCTTGCTATAACGCTAAAGCAAAAAGCAAGAAAAATTAATAAAAATAGCTGCTTGGAAAGATGGAAATTTTTAA
Organism: Campylobacter sp. 7477a; assembly: GCF_014892335.1. Lineage (NCBI taxonomy): Bacteria > Pseudomonadati > Campylobacterota > Epsilonproteobacteria > Campylobacterales > Campylobacteraceae > Campylobacter > Campylobacter sp. 7477a. The sequence continues at coordinate 18,725 of NZ_JADBJH010000014.1, read as the reverse complement.
TAAAGTCTAAAATTTTATTCATATTCTCTCTTTTGAAATAAAGACTTTATTATAATGAAAATTTATACAAATTTAGCTTTATGAGTGAAATTTACTTAACAAATGCTTCACGTTTTAAATTTATAATACACTTATAATTTTTCAAAGGAGATAAAATGAAAAAGTTAGTTTTAGCGGCAATGCTGGTCGCAGGTAGTGTATTTGCAGCACCGTTTGAGAAAAACACAAACGACGAGTTATATGCGATGATAGCCACAAGCGATGCAAAAACGCTTGGTGAGATATCTTTTGAAATTCACAAAAGAGTGGGCAAACTTCATCGTGAGGCGATGGACATAAGAGGCGGTTTTCATGACAAGATGTATGAAAAGATGTCAAAAATGAAACCTGAAGATAGAGATAAATTTATGAGGGACTTTAGAGACTCTTTTAGCAATAAAATTGACGCCTTAAGCGTCAAAGAAGCAAGAGGCATGGGGCTTTACGGTATGGGAATGGGCCGAGGTAATTGCGACATGAGAATGGGCGGCAGATGGAAAGACGGCGGTATGAGAATGAGTGGATGTTGTGATGATTTTGCTAGAGGCATGGGTAGATTAAGAGGTGAAATTCTTGAGCCAAAATAGGCAAAACTTATAAATTCGGCTTCGTAAAGAGGCCGAATTTAACTCTTGTTAAAATGAAAATAGATAATATCTGCAATATAAATTTTAAGGAAAAAGTTTGGCTAGGATTTTGATCGTAGAAGACGAAACGATGCTGCTTGATATGATGTGTGAGTATCTAAGTGGTGAAAATTTTGAAGTAAAAGGCGTAAAAAGCTACGATGAAGCGCTTAGCCTTGCTTATGAAAGCAACTTTGACCTTTGGATATTTGATGTGAAGATTATCGGCGGAAACGGCTTTGAGCTTTTAAAAGAACTACGCACATCAGGCCAAACTACATCTTGTATATTTACTACTTCGCTTAACACCATAAACGATGTTCAATCGGGCTTTTTAAGTGGATGTGATGATTACATAAAAAAGCCTTTCGAACTAAAAGAGCTATTTTTAAGAGTGCAAAATATCTTAAAACGAAGTTTTGTCCACAACACGCAAAATTTCATTAAACTTAGCGATAAATTTAGCTTTGATATGACACAAGGTGTCTTATATGAGGGCGATAACCCGGTGGCTTTAGCAAAAAAACAATCAAGACTTTTAAATTTACTTCTTAAAAATCGTGATAAATTTGTAACTCACGAGGAAATTTTCTCAGAAATTTGGGAATACGATGAGAATCCAAGCGAGATGAGTTTGCGAGTTTATATCGCCGAACTCCGTAAAATTCTAGGCAAAGAGTGCATAAAAAGCCAGTCAAAACTAGGATATAAGTATGTCTAAAAATCGCCATATTTTGCCTATTTTTTTACTTTATTTTTTAACCAGTACGGCTTTTTTGGCGTTTTTTGGCTATGTGTTTTACGAAAGAGAGAAGCATTTTATAATAGACAAAGACTCCTTTGATATGAGAGAACTAAGGCGTGACTTGCATATGAAGTTGCAATTTAGTGGAGAGCTTACTAGGGAGGATTTTAGTGAAATTTTAGCCTTTGTTGTAAATTTAAAAACGCAAGAGATTGTAAAAGAGGATTTTCGCGTAAAGCCAGGCACACCAAGACGATATATCGAGGCAAATGAAGCGATTTCTCAGTTTGTTTTGCATGATAGGATGCGAAAAAACGAGTATTTTGTAGCGATCAAAACTACGGGTCTTGGCGAAAAACTACTTGCGTTAAAGATGCAAATTTTGTTTGTTTCACTTGGAATTCTAGCGGCGATCTTACTTATCGCTTATCTTATCATAAGGCTTTCTTTGCGCCCACTTTATGAGAAGATAGAGTTTTTAGATGGATTTTTACGAGATACTACGCACGAGATAAATACGCCTTTAAGCGTAATCTTGATGAGTATCGAGCTTTTTAAAAATAACCCAGAAAAATACCTTGCAAATATAAAAACAGCAGCTATGACACTTTCAAATTTATATGAAGACTTGGCGATGATTAAATTTAATAAAACCGATGAGAGCGTGCAAGAGGTAAATTTAGCCGATATGCTTAAAGAAAGAGCTGAATATTTCGGTGCTTCTTTAAATGCAAAAGGCATAAGCTTAAGCCTAAATACTGATGAGTTTACGCTAACAACCTCAAAATTTAAAATTCGCAAAATCATCGACAACTTGCTCTCAAACGCTGTAAAATACTGCAACGAAGGCGGGAAAATAGAGTTAAATTTAAGCCAAAATAGTCTTAATATCTCAAATACGGGCGAGGGCATAGCAAAGCAAAATTTGCCTCATATTTTTGAGCTTTATACTAGGTTTGACAAGCGAAACGGCGGCTTTGGCGTAGGACTAAATTTAGTAAAAAAATTTTGTGACGAGCTTGGGTTTAAGATAAACTGCACAAGCGATAAAGACAAAACGCAGTTTATCGTTAAATTTAAAGCATAATCTACAAATAACTCATAAGCTCGTTTGCGATGTTCCTGCTATCAAATTCTTTTGCTTTTTGATAGGCTTTTGCCTCAAATTTTGCTCTCATTTCAGGTTCGTTTAGCACTTTTATCATTGCTTTTTGCATAGCGTCTTCGTCATCAACCGGCACTAAAATCCCATACTCATCGTCGCCGATAAGCTCTTTTGCACCGCTTTTGTGTTCTGTTGTGATTATCGTTTTTTCACATGCTAAAGCTTCTATAAGCACATTTGAAAAGCCTTCAAAACGCGATGCGCAAAGCAGGCACGATGCATTTTTGATATGTTTAAATGGGTTTTTATCTGTGCCAAGAAGCCTTACTCTTTTGCTTACATTAAGCTCTTTTATTAAATTTGCAAGCTCGTTTTTTAGCCCGCCTTTTCCCAGTATGCCAAGTGTTGCTCTTTCGTCGTTTATGCTTGCTATAGCGCGTATCAACATGGCTTGATTTTTACCGCTATCAAGACGTCCGATATTTATAAAAAAGGGCCTAAATTCACTTTCTAGCGGCTCGTTTTGAGCTTTTTTTATCTCATCTAAATTTAAAGCGTTGTAAAGAACTTTTGTCTTTGCCTTATCACAGCCGAAATTTTGTATCAGATCGTCGGCATTTCCTTTTGCGTTAGCTAGTATCAAATCCGCTTTTGGATATAAAATTTTCATAAATACTCGGTTGAAAAAGCCGCTTACGCCGTTTTTGTATATCACGGACGGACAGCTTCTTTCACTTATCACCATGCGTCCTTTAAGCCCTAAAATCCTAGCCAGCAAGGCGATATAACATGGGCGATTCATCAGGACAAAATAAGTATCGATGTTAAGTTGTAGGCAGAGTTTTTTAAATTTAAAAGCCAGCATCGGCAAGGCAAAAAATAGCCTAAAAAGCTTTTTTATCTTGTTTTCGTAGGGATTTGAATTTTCTATAAAATGCAGTTTGACTTCGCTTGGGATAGGGTAGGCTATGATATTGCTCATAAGCACTAGATGGACTTCAAAGTTTTCCTTTAAATAAGGAAGTAAATTTGACACCACGCGTTCTGCGCCTCCTGGACCCATTGAGTATAAAAACAGACATAATTTTTTCATTGTTTTACCGTTTCTTCTATCACTTTACGCCACTTTTTCATGATATTTGCTACACTAAATTCGTCGGCTTTATCCTTGGCGTTTTGTGCGATTTTTTTGCGTAAATTATCATCATTTAAAATTTCTTCAAGCATGAATGCTAAGTCGTCTTTGTTTTGATTTTCAAAGATAAGTCCGTCTATGCCGTTTCTTATAAGCTCTTTTGCGCCGACGGTATCGCTTGAGATGCGAGCACAGTTAAAATTTGCCGCTTCGATCAAGACATTTGAAAGGCCTTCGCTTCTTGATGATATGACAAAAATTTTAGCCTTTTCATAAAGCGGCGCAACATCGTTTACATGACCTAAAAATTCAACCTCTAAGCCATATTCTTTTGCCTTTTGTTCTAGCTTGCCTCTAAGACTTCCGTCTCCTGCTATAACTATGCGCCACCCGTTTAAAAGCTCTTTTGGTACATTTTTTAAGGCGTCTAAATACACATCGTATCCTTTTACTTTTTCAAGACGACCAACGCTTAAGATGATGTTTTCTTTTTTGCAGTAGATGGGACTTGCTAAAAAACAAGGATTGTGCAAGATAGTGCGGTTTTTTACGAAGTCGTAATACTCAAAGTCGCTTTTACTAAGCACACTAAGCATGTCAACGCGCTTATAGGCAAGGTCGCGTATAAGTCTAAATTTAGCCGACGTAAGATACTCGTTTGCGTGATGTTCTGTTGCGATATGTTCATATCCAAGTCCCAAATTTGCCGCTACACAAGCTACATTTGTCCAGTCTATAAAGCTTATAATGACATCGGGATTTATCTCTTTAAAGCATTTACGTAGTGCAAAAATTTTTTTTATCTTAGAAAGAAGTCTGCTTGAGCCATAAATTTTAGGATAGATAAATTTGATATTTGAGTTAAATTCGTAAAGTCCTAAATTTTCTTCCAAGACTGCTATATAAACTTCGTTATCTTTGGCAAGTTCGCTTGAGACTATGCTCAAAACGCGCTCTGCTCCACCGTTTCTAAGAGCTGCTATGACAAATAAAATTTTCATTTATGCGCCTTGTATTTTTACGCCGGCCATTTTTAAAAGGTAAAGCCAGCGTTCATAGATATTTTCAAGACTAAATTCATTAAGTCCAAGTCTTGCATTTGTGGCTAGTCTGCGTTGCTCTTGCTCGTCGTTCATGAGACTTTTTAGGCTCTCGCTCATAGCCTTAGAATTTGAAATTTCACATAAAATTCCGTTATAGCCGTTTGTTATGAGCTCGCATGCTCCGCTTGTTTTGGTTGCTATCCTTACACAGTCAAATGCCACAGCTTCGATTAGAGTGTTGCCAAGTCCTTCTACTTTAGAGGTTGAGAGTATAAATTTAGCTTTTGCATAAAGTTCGCCGATGTTTGTAACATTGCCTAAAAATTTGACATCTGCTCCGAGTTTATTTGACAAGTCCTCAAGCCTTTTTCTCTCATTGCCGTCTCCTGCGACTATAAATTTATAGCCACTCGAGTTTAAATTTTTTGCTACTTCGATAAACATTTCACAGTTTTTAAGACCTACCAAACGCCCTACAAATATGACTAAATTTTCTTTTTTGGTGTTTGATAAATTTGGTTTTATAAATAGCGGGTTGTGTATCACATTTACGATTTTGCAGTATTTGGCGTAGAGTTTTGCGTCAGCTTTTGTTAAGACACTTAAAGCACTTGCACGAGGATAGAGTATGCGTTTTAGTGTTTTTATCGTCTTAGAAGAAAGCTTGTCAAAGCTTGTATGTTCGCTGATTATTACAGGAGTTTTTAGTCCTAACGTGCTTGATAAAACCAGCAAATTCGTAGTATCTAAAAAGGAGATGACGACGTCAAATTTTCCCTCTTTTACTATGCGTCGTAGGCTAAAAATTTTACCCAGACGTTTTTTTATGTTACCAAGAATTCCAAGCTCGTCTACGCCTTGGTTTAAATTTATGAGCTTTACATTTTCGTGAAGTTCATAAAACGGCTCATCTTTGTCAAATTTTACCAAAACGCTTTCGTGCTCTAGGCTAAATTTAGATGCCAAAAGCGCGCAAACTCGTTCCGCGCCTCCTGCTCTTAAAGTTGAGATAACAAATAAAACTTTCATACGCCAAACCTTTTTTTAATCCATACTCTAAAATTTGAGAGTGATTTTATGGCTGAATTTGGCAAGAAACAGACTGCTAGAAAGGCTAAATTTTCTTTACAAATGCTTATCTTGAAGCTACGCGCGATACAGCTTAGCATAAGCTTATAATCCCCCGCGATCTTTGCGTAGTAAGCGGCATTTTTATATTGCAAACAAAGAAATTTGGGATTGTGCTTTATGGCTATATCGTGACAAATTTTGGCAGTTTTTAAGTAGGCATAAGCCACGCCTTTTGCGTGTTTGTCGGCATTTGTGGTAGCGCTATCGGCTCGGTTTATACGGTATATATAAAGAGGCTTTTTGTGATAAAAAACTCTGTTTTCAAAAAAGCGTATATAAAGCTCGTTTTCGCCGCCAAAACTCTTCTCGTCAAACCTAAATCCCTCTATAAATTCGCGTGAAAATAGCTTAAAATACTCCCCTGTAATGCGTCCGCAATGATAGTCGATCTTGCTCATCTCGCAGCTGTTTTGGTATGGATTTCGTCCCGCGATCTTATCTGTGATCTTGCCGTCTATCTCACACACTCCGTCTGCAAATACACATTTATAGCCCTCTTTGATGTAGCTAAAGCACTCACTTATCGCCTCTAAACAAAGCTCATCGTCATCGTCAAGTATGCATACAAACTCGCCGCTTGCGTTGTCAAAGCCGTTGTTTTTGTTGCCGTTTGGGCTTTTGGCGTGAGTTTTATTTTTAACGTATCTTACTCTTTTATCGCCAAATTTCTCGCAAATTTGTTTTGCTGTTTCATCATTTGCATCATCGCTAACAATGATCTCTAAATTTTTATAAGTTTGATTAAGTGCCGAGCTTAGCGCCTTTTTTAAAAGTTCGGGACGGTTAAACGTCGGGATGATAACGCTTATTTTTACTTCGTTCATCTTTTAAATATCCTCTCATGTCCCAAAATAAATCTCTCAAAACGTGACAAGATGATAAATTTTAAGCTATTTAGATAGGTTTTAAAACTTGGTTTGTATCCGCGTTTTTGTCGATCTGTTTCTAGGTTAGAGTTGGTTAGGTCAAGTGGATGTGCAAAAATATCGGCATAATACATTTTTAATTTATTACTTTTTAGCAAATAACCCCATAAATCCGCCACGCAAACAGCCTTTTTGTGTGTTTCAAGCAAAGCCTTGGCTGCTTTGCGAGTTAGGATGTATGCCGTTGCTCGGTATATCACGCCGTATGAATTTGACGAGACTTCAAATAGCGTATCGTCTTTAGCGTCTGAAATTTCACCTCTTTTTATACACTTGCCAAATGCCGAAAATCTACCCTCAAGACCGTCCGTGCCGCCACATATAAGTATGCCGTTTGGTGGTAAAAGTTTTGCATACTCAAAAGCTTTTTGTATCTTGCTATCATCGCCTATAACATCGTCTTCAAAGATAAGTGCTAGTTTGGCATCTGTGGCTAAAAATGCCTCATATGCTTTTGCGTGAGAAAGTGCACAGCCGATCTCTGCGGGGCTTAGAAGTTTGCCGTAGGCTTTAAGTGAGGTATCGGCATAGGCAAAATACTCTTTCGCACTCATCTCGCGTCCATCAACGGCGCTAGTTAAAACAAACTCATCGTAGCTTTTAAACAAGCTTTTAAGCACTTCTCTTCTTGCGCTATCTTTTTGAAGAGAGATTAAAAAGATAGGAAATTTCATCATAAATTCCTTTTAAATTTTGCCAAAATTTTATTCATGAGGATACGTTGTTCGAATTTATTAAATATCAAGAATAAATTTATAATGTATCCAAATGCAAGAAGTGCTACAAGCGCAAATGCTAGGTCGATCCAGCTTTGAATACTTACAAGCCTAGAAATAGCATAATAAATCATACAAACAAAGACAAAAAGAGCTAAATTTCTAAGATAAACCCCATAAAATGTCGTAAGCTTAACATCTAAATTTAAAGCCGCGTTGATGAGGTCGAAAAATAGTATGCGAATGCAATAAAAACCGGCTCCAACGATAGCTATGCCGTAAATTCCATAGTCACTAAATTTCACAATACAAATTTGCGCTAGTATCGTGCTAACGCCTAAGATCGTATTTGCTATGGCGGGACGACGAAGTTTATTTGTCGCGCTATCGATACCAAAAAGTGAAAAAAGATAACTGATAAAGACTATAGGCACAAGTGTTATCATACTTAAGTTGTATATTAGGGTTATCTCGTCGGCACTTTTAAACGGCAACCAAAGCGAGTAAAAGTCACGTCCAAATACAACAAAAAATGCAGCCGGAGCGCTCATGATAAACGCGACCGTTCGCATTGAAAATTTAGCTTCATTTATCAGTGCTAAGATGTTGCCTTTTGAGTAAAATTCTACAAATTTGGGAGAAAAGATCGAGCTAAGCTGGGCAACGAAGCTTTCTAGGATTATCGGGGCGGCTTTGGCAGTTGCTAAAATACCCGTCATCCAGGCGTTTATAAAGATGTTACATATAAAAAGATCCATGCCGGTTAAAAGTATGCGGTTTAATGCATTAAAACTGTTCCATACTCCGGAGTTTAAAAGCTCTTTTATCTTGTTAAAATCAAAAATTTTAAGATCAAATTTAAGCTCGGGTGTTATGCGTTTTGACATATAAATCGTGCTTAAAAGCACAAAGATAGATGAGATAAGTGCAGAGATAGCAATGTAGGTTATCATCGCTGAAAACAGGTAAAACAGTAAAACTATCAAAGTCGCTAGTATCGCACTTGAAATGGCATTTCTAATAGAAAGTAGATAAAGCTTGTTTCGCACAAATGCACAAACTGTGATGACACCGTTAAAAAGTCCGACACAAAAATTTATAAAATAAAATACAAAAGTCAGGGTTACGTCTGTTTTAAGGTGGCTTGGGACATTTAAGATCACGTCTAAATTTAGTATAAAAATTCCACTTGCAACGACAACAAATAGCGCGAAGATGAAATTTACTGCCAAAACAGACGAGTAGTAAGAATTTGCTCTTTCTAAGTTGCCTTTGTGCCATTCGTAAGCGACAAATCTACCGCTAACAGAGTTTATTGCCACGGTAATTACGGCTGCATAGCTTACTATGGTGTTACTAAGCCCTACAAAGCCAAAAGCCTCGTTTCCAAGGCTTTTTAGGATGTATGGCGTTAGGAAGAAATTTATCCCCATGGAGACCATGAAGACGATTATTGAGCTAATTAAATTTATCGCCAAAATTTAGCCTAAAGTCTTTCGTTTGCGTTTTCGTAGATATTTTTTATATCAAAAACGAGAGTATCTTTAAATTTTAACTCTTTAAATTCGTTATGTGCGACTGCAAATACCACACAGTCGTATTTGTTTGTATCATAGTCTTTGATAAGCTCTAGGTTGTATTCGTGTTTTACTTCGTTTGCGTCCGCCCAAGGGTCACTCACATCTACGGTGCAACCAAAGTCTTTAAGCTCCTCTATGACATCTATAACGCGAGAGTTGCGGATGTCCGGGCAATTTTCTTTAAATGTGATACCAAGAACCAAGATACGTGCTTTGTTGATTAAGATCCCGTCTTTTATCATCATCTTAATCACGCGTTGCGCGACATACCTTCCCATGTTATCATTTATACGGCGACCCGCAAGGATGATTTCTGGATGATAGCCGACTTCTTGGGCTTTATGTGTTAAGTAGTATGGATCAACACCTATACAGTGTCCTCCAACAAGTCCTGGACGGAAATTTAAGAAATTCCATTTTGTTCCGGCAGCTTTTAAAACCTCGCTTGTATCGATATTAAGGCGTTCAAATATCATTGCAAGCTCGTTGATAAATGCGATATTTATATCACGTTGTGTATTTTCTATAACTTTTGCGGCTTCGGCGACTTTGATACTACTTGCTTTGTATGTTCCAGCGGTGATGATAGATGAGTAAATTTCATCGACTTTGTCTGCGATTTGAGGTGTTGAGCCACTTGTGATTTTTTTGATCTTAGTTACGGTATGCTCTTTGTCACCAGGATTTATTCGCTCTGGCGAGTATCCGCAAAAGAAGTCCTCGTTAAATTTTAGCCCCGAAATTTTCTCTAGTATCGGCACACAAATTTCTTCTGTTACACCTGGATAAACAGTGCTTTCATATACTACGATGTCGCCTTTTTTAAGGACTTGTGCCACGCTTTGACTTGCTTTTACGACAGGCGTTAGATCGGGACGGTTATTTTTGTCGATAGGTGTTGGCACTGTAACGATGTAGAAGTTGCAGTCTTTAATATCGTCTAAATTTAGACTAAATTCCATACCGTTTTGTATCGCTTCTTCCATTTGTTCGCGGCTAAGTTCTAGCGTGCGGTCGTGAGCTTTTCTAAGCTCGTCTATCCTTGCGGCATTTACGTCAAAGCCTTTGACTTTGTATCTTTTGCTAAATGCAGCTGCAAGTGGAAGTCCCACATAACCAAGACCGATAACGGCTATTTTCATAATTTTTCCTTTTTGGCTTTTTGCCGATTAAATTTATAATTTAAAATTTACATCAAAACGTTTTGCACGTATTTAAGTTTTAAAATTCTAACTATTTTTGAGATATTTTAATGCCACTTTGCCCATTATAGCTATGTTTTAATAGCTTTTACTTAACTCTTAAAGAGACTGGCAATTGGCTTAGAGCGCAAATTTTAAAATATCTATTTCTTAAAATTTCAAAAACACTTTTGAAATTTATTAAATCTTTTTTTCCCATTCTAGCGCGGTTTTTATAATGAGTTCTAAATTTTCTCTCTTTGGTTTCCAGTTTGTCTTAGTTCTGATCTTTGTTGCGTTTGAGATAAGTATCGCAGGGTCGCCCTCTCTTCTAGGAGCTTTATTGACCAAGAAATTTATCCCGCTTACTTTTTTTGCAGTTTGTATAACTTCTTTTACACTAAAACCGTGTCCATAACCCACGTTAAATACTTCGCTACCGTTTTGCGCAAGATACTCAAGTGCCGATAAATGTGCATCCGCAAGGTCGCTAACATGTATATAATCCCTCACGCAAGTGCCGTCGTTACTAGGATAGTCATCGCCAAATATCGACATGCTTTCGCGTTTACCGAGTGCGGTTTGCACGGCTACTTTTATAAGATGGGTTGCGTTTGGATACCTTTGTCCGATAAGTCCCTCTTCGTCGGCTCCTGCTACGTTAAAGTAGCGCAAAATGGCGTATTTAAAGCATTTGTTCGTAGCGGCAAAGTCTTTTATGATTTGCTCGCTCATGAGTTTGCTCATACCATATGGATTTATCGGAGCGGTTTGGTTTTCTTCGGTTACTTCGCCAACTTCGGGCTCTCCATAAACAGCAGCAGTTGAACTAAATATAAATTTATTAACACCAAATCTATCGCAATAAGTTAAAATTTTAGCCACGTTTGCAGTGTTGTTTAGGTAGTATTTTAGCGGTTTTGCCACACTTTCGGCAACTTCTATAAATGCCGCGAAATGTATTATCGCATCAAATTTACCGCGTGAGAAAACTTCGCTTAAATCATCTTCTAAATTTGCGTTTACAAACTCAAATTCGCCTAATTTCTTAAGTGTTTTCAAGGCTTCGGCAGAGCCTTTAGAGAGGTTGTCAAGGACTGTGATTTTATGTCCGCCTTGGGTTAAAAGCGCCTTTAAAACATGAGAACCGATATAGCCGGCTCCACCGGTAATTAAAATATTCATCTTTACCCCTTTTTAGGGGGGTATTTTACCAAAAAATGATTAAAAGTAAGTTTTATCTCATTAAATTTTAAACGCTCGAAGGGCATTTAAAACGGCGATTATAGTTACGCCAACATCGGCAAATATCGCAAGAGGAATATTTGCAAGACCAAAAATCGCCAAAATCAAAACTCCAACTTTAAAACTGATGCTAAAAATGATATTAAATTTAGCTATGCCGATAGTTTTTTTAGAAATTTGTATCGCGGTTTTTAGCTTGGCTAAGTTGTTATGCATAAGCACAACATCGGCAGTTTCTATCGCAGCGTCAGTTCCAAGCATCGCCACTCCAACATCCGCTCTTGCTATAACAGGAGCGTCGTTTATGCCGTCTCCTACGTAGGCTATGCTTGTGTTTTTGTCTTTTTTATCCAAAAAGTTCTCAAAAACACTAACTTTTTGATCAGGTAAAAGCTCGTAATTTACGCTTGAAATCCCAAGCTCATTCGCAACCGCAAGAGCCGGAGCCTTTTTATCGCCCGTTATCATTGCGGTTTTTATAGAGTTTTTATGAAGCCATTTTATGGTTTCGCGACTCTCTTTTCTAAGCTCGTCTTTTAGACTTATATAACCGGCATATGAATTATTTACTACCAAATGAACGGCTGTTTCGTCGGTATCATGCGGGTTAAAGTCTTTAATAAATTTAGCGCTTCCTACAAGAACATCTTTGCCGTCTATAACCGCACTAATGCCAAAACCGGCAGACTCTTTTACGTGTTTTATCAAATTTTCATCAAGAGGTTCCTTGTAAGCTTTGACTATAGAAACAGCGATGGGGTGTATGCTGTTTTTCTCGGCTAATGCGATAAATTTAAAAAGCTCATCTTTGCTAAATCCGTTTGTTGGGCTAAATTTATAAGGGACAAACTCGCCCTTGCTAAGCGTGCCTGTTTTATCAAATGCAACGAGCTTGATTTTAGATAGCGTCTCTATAAAGCTACTTCCTTTTATCAAGATACCGTTTTTACTGGCTCCGCCTATGCCACCAAAGAAGCTTAAAGGCACTGAAACAACGAGTGCACAAGGGCAAGAGACGACTATAAATATAATGCCTCTTTTTAGCCATTCGCTAAAGTCTCCGTCAAATAAAACAGGCGGTATAAACGCTAAGACAAAGGCAAAACCAACCACGATAGGTGTGTAAATTCTTGCAAATTTTGTTATAAATTTCTCGCTTTTTGACTTTTTAAACGCCGCGTTTTCAACCATATCTAAAATTTTACTAACGACTGAATTTTCAAATTCGCTTGTTGTCTTTATCTCAACTGTCGCATTTAAATTTATAAAACCGCTTGTGATCTTGTCTCCTTTGCCAAGCTCAAGAGGCAGTGGTTCGCCGTTTATAGAGGCGGTGTTAAAAAGACTTATTCCGCTAGTTATAATGCCATCTATAGGCACTTTCTCTCCAGCTCTAACTACTATGGTTTCGCCGACTTTGACGCTTTGAACATCTACGGTTGTTATCTCGCCGTTTTGTTTTAAATTTGCCTGTTTTGGAGCCAAATCAACCAAACTTGACACCGAACGTCTTGATCTGTTAAGAGAGTAGTCCTCAAACGCCTCGCCGATACGATAAAAGAGCAAGATCGCTACCGCTTCGACCATCTCTCCTATGCTAAATGCGGCTAAAGATGCAATGGACATGAGGAAATTTTCATCCAAGCTAAAGCCGTTTTTTAGACTTTTAAACGCTTTAAAGATTATCTCGTATCCCGCGATGATTAAGGCTACGCCTAAAAGCGCTGTTTTTACACCTATCTCTTGTGTAAAGTAGCTAAAGATCACAAGTAAAAAGCTAAGCGCTATGCAAATTTTATCCGTTTTTAAACTCATCTAAATTCCTTAAAATTTTATACTCATGCCCGGTTCTATTTTGTTCATTATGTTTTGAGTAGCTTTTAAAATTTCATCTTTCTTGCTTTCGTCAAAATCAAGCAATATCTTCATGCCGATGTAATTTATGCTAGCTTCGTTTACTCCGTCAAGTTTGGCGATGTTTGCTTCTATTTTCGCTGCGCAGTTTGGGCAACAAAGTCCTGAAATTTCATATTTTTGTATCATTTTTTTATCCTTATTCGTTTATATGGTTAAAGCCTTGCTTAAATACCTGTGCTACATGTTCGTCTGTTAGCGAGTAGTAAACTATCTTACCGTCGCGTCTGTTTTTTACGATCTTACTTTGTTTTAAGACTCTTAGTTGGTGTGAGATGGAGGATTGCGACATGTTTAAAAGCACCGAAATATCGCATACGCACATCTCTGATATACTCAAAGCCCAGAGAATTTTGATACGCGTTGTATCTCCGAAATTTTTAAAAAAGTCGGCTAAATTTATAAGACTTGCGTCATCTGGCATATCTTTTTTAACGCTATCGATAATTTCTTTGTGTATACACTCTACCTCGCAAATTTCTAAATTTTTGTCATTTTCGTTTATCATTTTTTGCCTTTATTTAATATATGAGCATATATTCATATGAAAGTATATAGATAAAAAATTTAAATGTCAAGATATTTTGTGATATTGAGGTTTAAATTTCCGCAAAATGATTTTAAATTTATTTTACGGAAATTTCGAGTAGAAAGTTTTGTTAAATTTTTAGATAGGTAAAAATGTATTTATGCTTTTTGCGCGGTATTTTTCAAACAAAAATATCAGATCGTTTGAAGCCTCTATGAAGTCAAATCCCTCTTTGTCGGCTGCGTCAAATTTTTCACGAATATCCCATAAATAGTCTCTGTCGTCTCTGCAAGACTCATTTGTCGCACCACCTCTTGCGATGGCTAAAAACATCTCATCAAGTGTTGCGTTAAGCATTTTTAGTATCATTTGTTTATTTGTGTAAAGGTCCATATTTTATCCGTTATCTGTTTTCAAAATTTTTAAGCAAATTTTATTCCGTTTAGATGTATTGACTAATTTCTATTAAATTTCCGTCAGGATCTCTAAGGTAGATCGAGTTTATCGCTCCTTTTGCACCTGTTCGTTTTACGATATCGCTTATGACATCGACATTTTTGGCTTTGCATTCTTTAAGCACATCTTCAAGTAAAGTCGTAGTTAGTAAGCAGATATCGGCTGAGCCGACGGTTGCGTTTAGCGCATTTGGTTTTACTTCTTTGCCTAGTTGATGAAAATTTATCTTCATAGAGCCAAACTTTACAGCTTTTCTGCCATCTTCAAAGCTTATCTCTTTCATACCAAGTATTTGCGTGTAAAATTTGATAGAACAATTAACATCTTTAACCGTTAAAACAAAATGATCAAGAGCAGATATCTTCATCGTTAAAACCTTTGTATTTAAAATTTGCTAATCTAACATAAAATCTTAAAAACATCTCTTAAAATTGTGCTACAATACGGCTTTAGACGCGAGTTCGCGTTATCTTAACACAAAGTTATCAAAATGCAAAGACGTAAATTTCTAAAATTAGGCGCGGCTACGGCTGCAAGTGTGCCTTTATCTTCGCTTAGCGCAAGGGTTTTAAGTGGTGATGCACAGGCTGTTTATGACGCAAATTCAGGACTAAGCGCAAATAAATTTGGCGCTTTTTGGGTAAAAAGCATAGGCAAAAGAGTTGTCGATACAGAGCCGTTTGAGGGTGATGCTATGCCTACGGTGCTAAATAACGCGTTAATCGATCATATACAAAACGAGACTAGAGTGAGATATCCGTATGTTCGTAAAAGTTTCTTAAAAGATCCAAATAATTCAAAACCGCATCTTCGCGGAAAAGAGGAATTCGTGCGCGTTAGCTGGGATAAAGCCATAGAACTAACAGCTAATGTTTTAAAAGAAAATTTTGACAAATACGGCTCTGAAGCGATATGGGGACAGCTTTATCAGTGGGGAAGTTTAGGCAGAGTAGGGCATGCTAGATTTACAGCCAGAAAGATGTTAAATATCCTTGGTGGATATGTGACCGAGTTGGGTGGCTACTCATACGGCGGCGCAACGGCTTTGCTGCCTCACATAACAGGAAGCGTTGATCCAACGCATAATCCTACAAGATGGGAAGCGATACTAAAAGAGGCTAAGACAATTGTATTTTGGGGAACAAACCCTGTTGTATCAAACAAAATAGCCATAGGTGTTCCTATGCATAACTCATACGCTTATTACGATAAAATGCGCCAAAAAAATGCGTCCGGTGAGATAAAAATTTATAGTGTAGATGTTTATAAAAACGAAAGCGCTAACTACTTTGACAGCGACTACATATGTGTTGTGCCTTGTACCGATACGGCGATGATGATAGGAATGTGCCACTATCTATATGAAAGCGGACTTTATAGTAAGGAATTTATCGAAAAATATACGGTAGGATTTGATAAATTTAGGGATTATTTCCTTGGTAAAGTTGACGGGATCGTTAAAAATTTAGCCTGGGCTAGTAAAATTTGCGGTGTAAAAGAGGCAAAGTTAAAAGAACTTTGCGATACCTTGGTTAAAGATAATGCCGTGATAGTTAGCGGATATGCGATACAGCGTCAAGCATATGGCGAGCAAGCGTATCAAGCCTTAATTACGCTTAGTGCCATGCTAGGCCACATCGGTAAGATTGGCGGTGGTTTTGTTATGAATGACCAAATGCATAAAAATGCTGATGAGAGTTACATCGCGCCTAGACTTCGCGCCTTTGATGCAAAAGTTGCCGACAGATACATCACTCCAAACGGCAAACTAGCAAAAAGCAAAGCTCACGAAATGCCAAATTCAAGGCTTATAGATGCTTTGATGCAGCCTGGTAAAGAAATTCCACGTAACGGCAAGATGTATAAGCTTCCTCATATCCGTGTTATGTTTAATGCCAACGGGTCTACCTTCACTCGTCATCCAGACACTAACCGCGCAGTAGCGGCGATAAAAAAAGTAAGTGCCATCATCACAACCGAGCCATTTTGGACTTCAAATGCAAAATTTAGCGATATAGTTTTGCCTGTTTGTTTAGAATGTGAAAGAACCGATATAGAGATGTCAAACTCCACAAATGAGTATATTTTCGCGATAAAACCTCTTGTAAAGCCTGCTGGAGAGAGCAAAAGCGACTTTGAGATAGCACGTCTTATATGTGAAAAATGGGGCAAGGAGCAAGAAGAGGCGTTTAGTGAGGGCAAGAGCGAGCTTGACTGGGTTAAAGAAATTTATGCAGATGTCGTAAGTAGGGCAAGTGCGATGGGTTATGATATGCCTAGTTTTGATGAGTTTTGGCAAAAGGGATATTTTAGATTTGACAAGCTTGACGAGAAGAAAAGATATTTTACAAATTACTCTGAATTTCGTGCAGATCCAGTCGCAAATGCGCTTAAAACGCCGTCTGGAAAGATAGAAATTTTTTCTCAAACGATATCCGACTTTGGTTATGATGACTGCCCCGGACACGCAACTTGGTTTGAGCCGTTTGAGTGGCTTGGTGCAAAAGATAAGAAATTTCCTATCGCAATTAGCGGTGCGCACTCTAAATTTAGACTTCACTCTCAGTTAAACAACTCTATGCTAAGACAATACAACGAGATAAGCGAGCGTGAGCCTATGCTAATAAGCCCTAAAACAGCAAAACAAAGAGGCATAGAAGATGGCGACGTTGTTCGTGTGTTTAACGACAGAGGTGAAATTTTATGCGGTGCGTTAGTGACTTCTGATGTGCAAGATGATGTGGTTATCGTAAGTGAGGGGGCGTGGTATGATCCTGTGGAATTTGGCGAAAAAAGTCTTTGCAAGCATGGAAATTTAAATGTCTTGACCAAAGATGTCGCCTCAAGTAAATTATCTCAAAGCAACACGGCTCATACAAGTATGGTTGAGGTTGAGAAATTTAGGGGTGATTTGCCTGAGGTTACGGCGTTTAGGAAGCCGAGGATTACTAAAATTTAAATTAATTGATAAAATTTACTATTTAAACTTAAATATTAAATTATAAATATCTTCTAATAAAAGGCGATATATTCGCCTTTTAACTATTACACCCTTATCGGCATGATATAAAAATTGTATTTTTAACATAAAGTTACAATTTACATAGTTTATTTAAAACTAAACTAAGAATATAAAGAAAAATAAAGAATTCTTTTTGTAAAGTACGCCCCGATTTTAAATTTCGTAAATACATAGTAAAAATTTTATGAAATTTGAGTAAATAAGAGACAGTGTGCATAGTGATATGTTTTCATATCCAGATGCTTACGACTAGGCGTTCATGCTTAAAAATCACAAGGAATTATCAATGAGTGAACAAAAATTTACCAGAAGAGATTTTCTTCAGTCTGCCTGTATTAGCGTTAGTGCTCTTGCCGTTAGCGGCAGTGGCGTTAGTGCATTTGGGGCAGAAGACACCAAGAAATCAGGAAATTCAAAAGGGCTTCCTTCTTGCGATATATTAATCATCGGCTCAGGCGGTGCAGGACTTAGAGCAGCCGTTGCAGCTAGAAAAAATAATCCAAATTTAACAGTTGTTGTCGCAACAAAAATGATGCCTTCCAGAAACGCGACATGTATGGCTGAGGGCGGTATAAACGGCGTTACTGATTTTTCAAACGGTGACTCATACAAGCTGCATGCTTACGATACCGTAAAGGGTGGAGCTTACTTGGTTGATCAAGATGCGGCTATTAAATTTTGTGAGTTAGCTGGTAAAGCTATCGCTGAGATGGATTTTGCGGGAACGCTTTTTTCAAGAACAGAAAAGGGTGGTGTTGCTCAACGTATGATGGGTGGCGCTTCAAAGAGAAGATGTAACTTTTCTGCCGATAAAACAGGTCATATCTTAATGCACTCTTGCCTAGATGATGCTATCAGTCACGGTGTTAAATTTTTAATGGATCATGAGCTTCTTGAGATAGGTGTTGATGGCGGTAAATGCGAAGGTGCCGTTCTTAGAGATATCCAAACCGGTGAAATTTATCCGATACTTTGTAAGTCGCTAGTTGTTGCAACTGGTGGATATACGAGAATTTTTTATAACAGAACATCTACTCCTTACATCGCTACCGGAGACGGTGTAGCTGCGGCTTTAAGAGCTGGACTTGGCTTTGAAGACCCTGAAATGATACAGTTTCACCCAACATTAGTGGGCTAAGTAAAAAGATCAAACAATCAATACTTAAGAAATCAGTATTGATTACCTATCTATTAAATAATTAATTAGGGAAGAAATTCCCTAATTACTCCTAAAAATTAATTTACCAAACTATCTTGTAATAAGTTTTAAAGATTTACTGTTTAAATTTAAGCCATTGGTTTTTAAAACTATACTTTTCTTAAATTTTCATC